>NZ_JAFEMR010000046.1:0-18119 GCF_016892495.1 Bacillus sp. RIT 809
ATATAAAGAAAAGAACGAAACAAGTTGTTTCGTATTTTTTTATTTGTTTTAACAAAAAAACTAATAAAGACAGTCAAACTATCCTTAGGAAAACTCCTAAGGACTTTTTTATATATTTAAAACCTGTATAATAAAGAGCAGAGAACATTGTGAGTAAAGTAGGTGAAGTCTGTGAGTAAATATGAAGTAACAACAAAATCTTCCGAAGAAACCCAGCGATTATCAGAAAAATTAGGGGGACTTGTAAAGGCACAAGATGTAATTATTTTAGAAGGTGATCTTGGAGCTGGCAAGACGACTTTTACAAAAGGACTAGCAAAAGGTCTTGGAGTGAAAAGAGTCGTAAATAGTCCTACCTTCAATATTATTAAAGAATATAAAGGAAGATTACCGCTATATCATATGGATGTGTATCGTTTAGCGGAAAGTGAAGAAGATTTAGGATTTGATGAGTATTTCTATGGTGAAGGGATTACAGTAGTAGAATGGGCTCATTTAATAGAAGCATATTTACCGAATGAGAAGTTGCAAATTAGTTTATTCCATGCTGGAGATGATACAAGAAAAATTGTACTCGAGCCAATTGGAGATCGCTATATTAGATTATGTGAGGAGCTATTACAAGATGAAAGTACTAGCAATTGATACTTCAAATTACGTAATGGGTGTATCCCTTATTGAGGAAGGGAACGTGATTGGGGAAATCATTACAAATTTAACAAAAAACCATTCTGTACGTCTTATGCCAGCTGTAGAGAAACTGTTAAAAGAATGCGGTGTAAAACCGAAAGAATTGACTAAAATTGTTGTAGCAGCTGGACCCGGATCATATACAGGTGTTCGTATAGGTGTGACAGCTGCAAAAACATTAGCTTGGTCACTTCAAATACCAATTGTAGGTGTATCAAGTTTAGAAGTGGTGGCTGCAAATGGTACTAATTTTAATGGAATAATTTGTCCTTTATTTGATGGCCGACGTGGTCAAATTTACACGGGGTTATATACATATGAAGGAGAGCGTATAACTTCAATAGAAGAAGACCGAATTATTCTTATTGTTGACTGGTTGCAAATGTTAAAAGATAAAGAACAGCCTGTTTTATTTATTGGTAACGATGTTAAATTGCATAAAGAAACAATTGTAGAATATTTAGGTGATCAAGCTGTATTTGCTCCGTTCACTAAGAATAACCCAAGACCAAGTGAATTAGCATTTTTAGGATTACAAAAAGAAGAACAAGACGTGCATACGTTTGTTCCTAGCTATCTTCGTTTAGCTGAAGCTGAAACAAAATGGTTAGAAAGTCAAAAACAATAGGGGCCTACAGAAGATGGATATGATATTTAGAAAGATGGCACTTGATGATATTGCTCAAATTGTAGCTATTGAAGAAGCATCTTTTTCAACCCCTTGGACTGCAGATGCCTTTCACCGTGAATTAGAGATGAATGAACATGCACATTATGTCGTGCTAGAAAAAGATGGTCTCGTAATTGGATATTGTGGATTGTGGATAATTATTGATGAATCACATGTAACAAATATAGCTATCCTACCAGAATACAGAGGTCAAAAGCTAGGGGATGCCTTATTGAAAGAAGTCATTTCCGAAGCGAAAGGGTTAGGAGTAAAAACAATGACACTTGAAGTACGCGTGTCAAATGAAGTAGCAAAGCAGTTATACAGAAAATACGGATTTCAAAATGGTGGGATTCGTAAACGATACTATGCAGACAATCAGGAAGATGGTCTTGTAATGTGGGTGAATATATAATGGAAAAAAACACAATTATACTTGGTATTGAAACAAGCTGTGATGAAACAGCTGTAGCAGTTGTTAAAAATGGAACGGAAATCATTGCGAATGTCGTTGCATCGCAAATTGAAAGTCATAAGCGTTTTGGCGGAGTTGTACCAGAGATTGCATCCCGTCATCATGTAGAAGAAATCACAGTTGTGTTAGAAGAAGCTTTAAAAGAAGCGAATATCACTTTTGATGATATTGATGCAATTGCTGTAACAGAAGGCCCAGGTTTAGTCGGAGCACTTTTAATAGGTGTAAATGCAGCGAAAGCTGTGGCTTTTGCTCATGATATCCCTCTAGTTGGTGTTCATCATATTGCTGGTCATATTTATGCGAACCGTTTAGTAAAAGAAGTACAATTCCCGTTACTATCGCTTGTTGTATCCGGTGGACATACGGAGCTTGTTTATATGAAAGAACATGGTTCATTTGAAGTGATTGGTGAAACGCGAGATGATGCGGCAGGAGAAGCTTACGATAAAGTAGCTCGTACATTATCAATGCCTTATCCAGGTGGTCCTCATATTGATCGCCTTGCGCATGAAGGAAAACCAACAATTGATTTGCCTCGTGCGTGGCTAGAACCTGATTCGTATGATTTCAGCTTTAGTGGATTGAAATCAGCAGTTATCAACACTGTGCATAACGCAAAACAGCGCGGTATAGAAATTGCACCAGAAGATTTAGCAGCAAGTTTCCAAGAAAGTGTAATAGATGTACTTGTAACGAAAGCGTCCCGTGCAGCAGATGCTTATAATGTAAAACAAGTGCTTCTTGCTGGTGGAGTAGCTGCTAATAAAGGGCTTCGTGCACGTTTAGCAGCAGAATTTGCACAAAAAGAAAATATAGAGCTAATTATTCCTCCTCTATCTTTATGCACAGATAATGCAGCGATGATTGCGGCTGCAGGTACAATTGCATACGAACAAGGAAAACGCGCTACATTAGCTTTAAATGCAAATCCAGGATTAGATATTGAAGCATAGTTATACACAAAATTAACCACAGATTGTGGATAAAACCCGTATTATCTGTTGATAATACGGGTTTTTTTGTGTACATAAAATGTGTATAACTTTTTGTGTGACTGTGGATAATGTGGAAAAGTTATTTGGGAGTTTATATTATAAAGGTGGATATGTGCATAACCTTGTGGATAACATAGGGGAAGTCTGACCTTTGTAGAAATTCTTTTTTGGGAAATAAAAAACAAGGAGATGTCCAAAAAACATTTTGAAACATCCTCCACTTGTTATATAAGGTGCTACTATTGTCAATCCGGTAAATCGATATTTCTTGTCGAATCGTTTATATAATTTCATTTACTATGGTATTGATTCCAAAAGAGAAAATAAAAAGGAGGTCATCTCGTCAAAAAGACCGACTTATGAGACATCCCCCTCTTTTAAATTCTCTTATATATGCAGTTCTTCCCATTCTGCCATACAAGCTTCAAGCTGTTCTTGCAGTGTTTGTTTTTTAGTTGTAATTTCACTAGCCTTTTCATAATCTGCATATATTTCTGGTAAGCAAAGCTGATCTTCTAACGTAGCAATTTCTTCTTCTAAGCCTACGATATTTTGTTCCAGTTCTTCAATTTTTCGAGTACGTTGACGCTCTAACTGTTTACGTTCTTTTTCTTCGAGATAATTTAATTTTTCTTGTGCCACCACTTTTTGAACAGGTACTTCATCTTCTTGCTCTAGTTCCGCACGTTCAATCATTTCATTTTTCTTTTCAACGTAATAATCGTAATCACCTAAATATTCTTGTGCACCTTCTGTTGATAACTCAACAACGGTTGTCGTTACGCGATTAATAAAGTAGCGGTCATGAGAGACGAATAGAAGAGTACCTGGGTAATCAATTAAAGCATTCTCCAAAATCTCTTTACTATTTAAATCAAGATGGTTTGTTGGTTCATCGAGAATTAATAAATTGGATTTTTGCATCATAAGTTTTGCAAGAGCTAGTCGAGCCTTTTGTCCACCACTAAGAGAAGATACTGGTTTGAGTACATCATCCCCTGTGAATAAAAAGTTGCCTAGTATAGTGCGAATTTCTTTTTCAGGTTGCAGGGGATATTCATCCCATAGTTCATTTAAAACTCGCTTCGAAGATGTTAAGTTGGCTTGTTCTTGATCATAATAACCAACAGATACATTTGACCCGAAAGCAACGTTTCCATGTAATAGCTGTAACTTATTCACAATGGATTTTAATAATGTAGATTTTCCAATTCCGTTTGGCCCAACTAAGGCAACACTGTCACCGCGAGTTAAGCGCATATTTACATGTTCAATAATCGGTTCCTGATAATAGCCAATAGTTGCATCTTTAACTTGTAAAACATCATTTCCACTTTGTTTTTCAATATCGAAGTGGAAGGAAGCTGATTTAGAATCGCCTAATGGTCTAGCTAATACTTCCATTCTGTCTAATTGTTTACGGCGACTTTGAGCACGTTTTGTCGTAGATGCACGAGCTATATTTTTTTGCACAAAGTCTTCCAGTTTAGAAATTTCATCTTGTTGTTTTTCATAACGCTTCATCTCTTGCTCGTATAGAGCTGATTTTGAGTCTAAATATTTACTGTAGTTACCAACAAATCGTCGGCTTTCCTTATTAGAAATTTCGTATACTTGTGTAACGAGTTTATCTAAGAAATAACGGTCATGGGAAACGATTAAAATCGCGCCGGGATAGCCTTGTAAATATTGTTCAAGCCATGTTAGTGTCTCAATGTCCAAATGGTTTGTAGGTTCGTCTAAAATAAGTAAGTCTGGTCTAGTTAATAATAATTTCCCAAGAGCTAATCGAGTCTTTTGTCCACCACTTAATGTGGAAATTGTCGTCTGATGCGTTTCAACTGGGAAGCCAAGACCGCTTAAAATCGAGCGTATATCCGCTTCGTACTGATAGCCGCCTTGATCTTTATAATCTAATTGTAATTGGTCATAATCAGCTAATAATTTCTCATATATAGCCGCATTTGAAAAGTTTTCTTCTTTTCCCATCTCTTGCTCTAGCTTTCGAAGTTTTGTCTCCATCTGCTGTAGATGTGTAAAGACGGTTAACATTTCATCCCAAATTGTTAAAGACGTTTCTAATCCGGTATTTTGAGCTAAATACCCCATTGAGACATCTTTCGGTTTTATAATTTCACCACCATCATGAGATAACTCGCCAGCTATTATTTTTAATAATGTAGATTTTCCGGCTCCATTTCGTCCGACTAATGCGATACGATCTTTTGTTTGTACTTCCAATTTTATGTTTGCAAGAATCGTTTCTGCACCGTATAATTTCGAAAGTCCATTCACTTGTAATAATATCAATGTTTTCACCTCAAATAATTTCTTAACTTTGCCATGTTTATATTTCTCAATCATACTAAAAATAGTGTATAGTTTAAAATAAAGAGAGAATACTTCTTCTCTTTATTATACAAGGAAATTCATGAGTGCTAAACTTTTGTATTTGATTCAAGTATATGAATAAAGATAGGAAGAGAGGAGAGGTTATATGGATCAGCAAAAAATTCCACAGGCCACTGCCAAACGATTGCCTCTATACTATCGATTTATCCAAAACTTATCTCTTTCTGGTAAGCAACGTGTTTCATCAGCCGAATTGAGTGAAGCGGTAAAGGTTGATTCCGCAACTATTCGAAGAGATTTTTCATATTTTGGAGCGTTAGGGAAAAAAGGATATGGATATAACGTAAATTATTTATTATCATTTTTCCGTGAAACACTCGACCAAGATGATATAACACGCGTGGCACTTATTGGAGTAGGTAATTTAGGGACCGCTTTCTTACATTATAATTTCACGAAAAACAATAATACAAAAATTGAAATGGCGTTTGATGTTAGTGAAGAGAAAGTTGGAACAGAAATCGGAGGAATTCCTGTATATCATTTGGATGAATTAGAAGAACGTTTATCAACTGATATACAAGTGGCAATATTAACGGTACCCGCTACAGTAGCGCAATCTGTGGCAGATAGATTGGCAGAAACGAACGTGCATGGTATTTTAAATTTCACACCAGCACGCTTAAATGTGTCAGAGAACATAAGAATTCATCACATTGATTTAGCTGTAGAGTTACAAACGCTTGTTTACTTTTTGAAGAATTATCCACAATAAAACGCAGAGGAGATGACCTCTGCGTTTTATTATTGTTTTTTCTTTGTGAATTTAACTAAGATAAGGCGAAGTGCCAAATTAAAATCAATTGTTGCCATAACTGCAAATAGTATTGTCCACATATTCCAGATTGTATCTGTTACGTTCGTAATGGCGAAGCGTGTAAAGATACATCCAAGAAGAAAGTACAATGCAGCCATGAACAATGGTGAGTTTCTCATACTAAAAATCCTCCGATAAAGCCTTGCATTTTTTCAGCTTCTTTAATCATTTCTTGAATTTGCTCATTACTTACTACAACTTGAGCAACTGCAACTAATGTATTCATAGCAACATGAGCTGCAATAGGAACTATAATTCGTTTCGTTTTTACGTATAAAAAGGCGAATACGAGCCCCATAGAAGTGTATACCAATAAGTGAGTAAAATCAAAATGAATCGCCGCGAATACAAGTGAACTAATGATAGCGGCAATAAAGAAGTTAAACTTCTTATAAAGTGTACCGAATAAAATTTTTCTAAATACGATTTCTTCCAAAATAGGTCCTATTATAGATATGACAATAAGGAACCAAGGTGTCGTTCTTGCGATGTCCATAAGTCTTGCTGTATTTTCAGATCCCGGTGTAATCCCTAATAAACGCATTTCGATCATACCGGCAATGCTTTGTGAGAACAGCGCTAAGAAGAAACCAATAAAAATCCACCCAATTGTAGCTGGAACAGTAGAGCGCATTTTATCTAAATGCCTGTCACGAATGTCTGTTCTGAGTAACCAAAGTACAACGCATAATGCAATGAAAAAGCTAATGATAGCCCAATGACCAGTTATGAGCTGAAGTTTTTCCTCTCTAGTAAATCCCCTATTATCGTATAGTCCAGTTTTCAGGAGAAGCGGTAACCCGGCAATGCCTGATAACTGCATTAAAATGTATGTAACGATAATCCACCAATATTGTTTTTTCAAATGGTTTAACCATCCTTTCTAACGCTAGTGTATGAGATAAGGTAGGATAACATGTAAATATGCTACCTACGATATAAACTTTCATTTGAATTATGTTTTTTTTGTAAATTAGCATTTGAAAATAAAATAGGAGACAGGAAAAAGTTGTACGTTTAGCGAAAACAACTTAGGGTGTCTTTCACATTGTAACATACAAGAAGTGGGAACAACGATTCATATAGTAAAGGTAGTAGAAGAAGTAATCCTATCTAGGAAAGTGCATAAAGTAATTTGCGAAAAAATTATGATTTTTTTACTTGCAAAAGAAATTGAGATTATTTATTATTAGAAGTGTGTTAGCACTCGTGTGACTTGAGTGCTAATAAATAAAATTTACATAACAAAATGAGGAGGTTATTGTTCATGCTAAAGCCATTAGGTGATCGCGTTGTAATTGAACTTGTTCAAGCAGAAGAAAAAACAGCAAGTGGTATTGTATTACCAGAAACTGCAAAAGAAAAACCACAAGAGGGTAAAGTTATTGCAGTAGGTACAGGCCGAGTGCTTGAAAATGGTGAGCGTGTTGCTTTAGAGGTAGCAGCAGGTGATCTTATCATCTTCTCAAAATATGCAGGTACTGAAGTGAAATACGAAGGTACAGACTACTTGATTTTACGTGAAAGTGACATTTTAGCAATTATCGGTTAATTATATACATTTTAAAAATCCAAGGGGGTCAATTATTATGGCAAAAGATATTAAATTTAGTGAAGAAGCACGTCGTTCGATGCTTCGCGGTGTCGACACTCTTGCAAACGCAGTAAAAGTAACGCTTGGACCAAAAGGTCGTAACGTTGTACTTGAGAAAAAATTCGGTTCACCACTTATTACAAATGACGGTGTAACAATCGCAAAAGAAATCGAATTAGAAGATGCATTCGAAAACATGGGTGCGAAATTAGTGGCAGAAGTTGCTAGCAAAACAAACGATGTAGCTGGTGACGGAACGACAACTGCAACTGTATTAGCGCAAGCTATGATTCGTGAAGGTCTTAAAAACGTAACAGCTGGTGCAAACCCAATGGGTCTTCGTAAAGGTATCGAAAAAGCTGTTACTGCTGCAATTGAAGAATTAAAAGCGATTTCTAAACCAATCGAAGGTAAATCTTCTATCGCACAAGTAGCTGCTATTTCTTCAGCTGACGAAGAAGTAGGTCAATTAATCGCTGAAGCAATGGAGCGCGTTGGTAACGACGGCGTTATTACTTTAGAAGAATCTAAAGGATTCACAACAGAATTAGACGTAGTAGAAGGTATGCAATTTGATCGTGGATATGCATCTCCTTACATGATTACTGATTCTGATAAAATGGAAGCAGTTCTTGATAACCCATACATTTTAATTACTGATAAAAAGATTTCTAACATCCAAGAAATCTTACCAGTATTAGAGCAAGTGGTACAACAAGGTAAACCACTTCTTATCATTGCTGAAGATGTAGAAGGCGAAGCGTTAGCTACATTAGTAGTGAACAAACTTCGTGGTACATTCAATGTAGTAGCTGTTAAAGCTCCTGGATTTGGTGACCGTCGTAAAGCAATGCTAGAAGATATCGCAATCTTAACTGGTGGCGAAGTAATCACTGAAGAATTAGGGCGTGACTTAAAATCTGCTACAGTTGCATCTTTAGGACGCGCTGGTAAAATTGTTGTAACGAAAGAAAACACAACTGTAGTTGAAGGTATTGGAAACACAGAACAAATCGAAGCTCGCATCGGTCAAATCCGTGCGCAATTAGAAGAAACAACTTCTGAATTCGATCGTGAAAAATTACAAGAGCGTCTTGCGAAACTTGCGGGCGGCGTAGCAGTAATTAAAGTAGGTGCAGCAACTGAAACTGAGTTAAAAGAGCGCAAACTTCGCATTGAAGATGCACTTAACTCAACTCGTGCAGCAGTAGAAGAAGGTATCGTTGCAGGTGGTGGTACTTCACTTATGAACGTATACACAAAAGTAGCTTCTATCGTAGCTGAAGGCGACGAAGCAACAGGTATCAACATCGTACTTCGTGCACTAGAAGAGCCAGTTCGTCAAATCGCAATCAACGCTGGTCTAGAAGGATCTGTAGTTGTAGAGCGTCTAAAAGGCGAAAAAGTAGGCGTTGGTTTCAACGCAGCTACTGGCGAATGGGTTAACATGCTTGAGTCTGGTATCGTAGATCCAGCTAAAGTAACGCGTTCTGCACTTCAAAACGCAGCATCTGTTGCAGCTATGTTCTTAACGACTGAAGCTGTAGTTGCTGACAAGCCAGAACCAGCTGGTTCTGCTGGAATGCCTGACATGGGCGGCATGGGCATGGGCGGTATGGGCGGAATGATGTAATTCCGTTTGCTCTGTGAAGCTGTGCAATGTATAAATAGTTAATTAGAAGAAGACTACTCCCTTGATGAGGGGAGGTAGTCTTTTTTTGTTCTTAAAATTTGTATATCATATATTTCTGGAATATTGTAAATTTAGCGATGTAACAAGGTTAACTAATTAAAAGGCTAAGATGTTTTGTAGAAATTAAAAAACAAAAAATCATTTTTATAGTTTTGTTAGAAGTAGGGTTGGAAAAAACAAAGACATTTATTAATTAAGGAGAAAACATGATATTTGAATCTGAAAGGGAATTGCTGCAATTTACTGAAGGTATAGAGGGGAAAACTTTTGGTGAAATGGATAAGTTAAATTTGTTAGATGAAAGAAATTCTGGGCAAAGAGTTCTTTTGGGGAAAGTAGTGGAGACAGGATTTTATGGATACAGTCTTAATGATGAAACAAACCTTAAATCTATAGGGGTTGAATTGAAAGTCATACCTTTTTATAGAAGAAAGGACGGTGAGGTTGTAGCTAAAGAACATGTAGAAATGAGTTATATAGATTACCTTGATATTATTAATGAGGAATTTGAATCTAGCCGACTTTTACGTGAAAACGGGAAGATATTATTTATTTGGTATGAATATCTGAGTGGTAAAGAACTTGCCGAAATGGAAGTTAAGCATTTTCAGCTGTATGATATGTTACAAGATGAGATGGGTGCAGCTATTATTAAACAGGATTTTGAGATAATAAAGAGTAAAGTTAAAAATGGAGAGGTGCATTTATTATCAGAAGGCGATACTTCTTATCTTGGGGCATCTGCTGTTGGTAAATCAAGTAATAAAACGTTTAGGAAGCAGCCTTATTCAGATGTAAGAGTTAACGTAAGGGTATTTTCTTTAAAAAGAAACTATATGACAATTTTATTAAGGCGTATAAGTAGTGAAATCTCCTTTGAACAGCAGCTGAATCCGAATGGTGAGGGTGGAATAAGTGATCAGGTTACGACTAGAGACTTATTAGGGCGTAATTTTCTAGTTAAGGAGCTTGGTGATTTTTATATTGAATATAGCGAGACGAATAATTCTCCATTTTATTTTGGCATACTTGCACGATGGGGAATGGGGAAAAGCTCAGTTGTTCAGATGTTAATAGAATACATAAGTAAACAAAAATCTGAGAAGAATGAGTACATAATATGTAAGATGGACTGTTCGTTATTTGATAAAAAAGAGAAGTTATGGATTACAATATTGAATCAACTCCTAGAGGAACTTTCGGAAAATAAAAGGATTTTTAGTTTTAAATTCCTTTCTTTTAAAAGAAAATTTCAATTTTATAATATATTGAATTGGTTCAAAGGTAGATGGTGGTTATTTGCTTGGTATGGAATTTTATTCGGTATTATAATGTATATTACTTCGTCTTGGCCAAGTAAATTGATTCCTAAAGATTATAAAGAAACGGCAGCGCTGATAACAGTAATGACTCTATGTATTACTGTATTTAAGACTGGAACATCACTATTTAAACAAAATGTTTTATTGAGTGATAATAGAAGTGAAGACAGTAGTTTTATTCAGAGTGCCAAAGAGTATAAACAGTTAATAAATCTAATGAATAAAGTTAAGAAAGAAAAGAATGTAAAGGTGTTATTAGTACTAGACGAATTGGACCGTATACATAGAGAGTTGTTACCAGATGTTATAGAATTTATCCAGTTGTTTAAAGGGATTAATGAGAAGCGATCTAATAAAGAGGGAGATCAAATAAAAGATAATGAATCGATTATATCTTTTGCTTTTTCATTTAATCATGACTTTTTATTTCCTATAATCGGTAAAAATGTTTCTTTAGATGATCGACAATTATTGATAAATAGCTATCATAGTTATATTGAAGGGGAAGGAAAAGATTCTTATATAAATTATTATAAATTGGGTAAGGAATATATGGACAAATACTTAGATTTGACTCTGTATCTTGAAGAAAATGTTGATTATACTGAATTAATAGACACGCTATTTAAGGGAATTGATGAACATGAAAAAAGTCCATCGAACGGTCTATTGTCAGCACATATTAATAAACAAGATGGAATGGATGAATCTACTAGTAGATTGAATCGGGATAAAAACGAAGAAATGGAAGAAGAGTATCAACATTTACCTTTAAATAAAACAAAACAATATACTCCCTCTTTTACGAAAGCGGAAAAAGAGATTGTTAAAGAAATTATTAATAGACACGCACCTGAGGTAGAACCAAGAAAGGTTATACGGCTTAATAACGCTCTAATTTTATTAAAGAAACTAAATAATAAAATAGATACAGATAGTATTGAATACCAGGAAGAGTTAAAGGGATTTATTATGGATTTTCTTGAGGTTAATCACTTGGAGGACTCAACTATGAGCAATTCAAAAAAATTAAAGGGAAATTCAGGGGAGAAAAAAGAAGATTTGTATCAAGCAAACCTATATCTTCAGTTTACAGAGTATTTTATTCATAATAAAGATTAGAAAGGGTATAAAGAATTTGACTGGGAATTTAAAATCAAAAAAAGGTTAAGTGATAGTAGTAAACTATAGAAGATATATTGAATATAACTTCACTCCTCAATAATCCATATAGCATTAATTTTATATGAAGAAGTGTTATTAATACCTTTTGTTGTAGATATTAATTTTTTTTGTGAAATAAAAAATAATTTCTGTAGAATTTTGTCGCTTTCTCTCTTGACCATACTGATACTTCATTGTTAGAATCTAGGAAGATAATATAAAACGATCCTTCATATATCCTCAATGATATGGTTTGAGAGTCTCTACCGGGTTACCGTAAACAACCTGACTATGAAGGCAGTGTGTCTTATATTTATAAAGAGCGGAAGACTATCTTTCTTTATAAAGCCAGACCCCTGCCTTTTCTTTGTTATGAGACTAGAGGCGGAGGACTGGCTTTTTTTATTATATTGGTAATTCTTTTTGCTAAATTGGTGAAAATATTTATATACGAGAACTAACGTTGGGGTGATTATTTTGAAGAAGCAGCATGATACAATTATCGTTTTAGATTTTGGGAGTCAGTACAATCAGTTAATAGCACGTCGAATTCGTGAGTTCGGTGTATACAGTGAACTTCATCCGCATACAATTACTGCAGAAGAAATTAAAGCAATGAATCCAAAAGGGATTATTTTCTCTGGTGGACCAAATAGCGTATACGGTGAAGGTGCATTACATTGTGATGAAAAAATCTTTGAACTAGGATTACCGATTTTCGGTATTTGTTACGGTATGCAGCTTATGACGCAACACTTCGGTGGTAAAGTAGAACGTGCCAACCACCGTGAGTACGGAAAAGCTGTTCTTAAAGTAGAGAACGAATCAAAATTATATGCGAACCTTCCAGAAGAGCAAGTTGTATGGATGAGCCATGGTGACTTAGTAACTGGTTTACCTGAAGGATTCGTAGTAGATGCAACAAGTGAGTCTTGTCCAATTGCTGGTATGAGCAATGAAGCGGAAAACTTATACGGTGTACAATTCCACCCAGAAGTACGTCACTCTGAGCACGGTAACGATTTAATTAAAAACTTCGTATTCGGCGTATGTGGTTGTTCTGAAGGATGGAACATGGAGAACTTTATCGAAGTAGAATTAGAAAAGATCCGTGAAACTGTTGGAGACAAAAAAGTACTATGCGCACTTAGCGGCGGTGTAGACTCTTCTGTTGTAGCAGTATTAATTCATAAGGCGATTGGTGACCAATTAACATGTATTTTCGTGGACCACGGTTTACTTCGTAAAGATGAAGCAGAAGGTGTTATGAAAACATTTAGCGAAGGCTTCCATATGAACGTTATTAAAGTGGATGCGAAAGAACGCTTCATGAACAAGTTAAAAGGTGTAGAAGATCCAGAACAAAAGCGTAAAATCATCGGTAATGAATTCATTTACGTATTTGATGATGAAGCTTCTAGATTAAAAGGAATGGACTTCCTAGCGCAAGGTACACTTTACACGGACATCGTTGAAAGTGGTACAGCAACTGCACAAACAATTAAATCTCACCATAACGTTGGTGGACTTCCAGAAGACATGCAGTTCAAATTAATTGAGCCTTTAAACACTTTATTTAAAGATGAAGTACGTGTATTAGGATCAGAATTAGGAATTCCTGATGAAATCGTATGGCGTCAACCGTTCCCAGGTCCAGGACTTGGTATTCGTGTATTAGGTGAAATTACAGAAGAGAAATTAGAAATCGTTCGTGAATCAGATGCGATTTTACGTGAAGAAATTATAAAAGCAGGATTAGACCGCGAAGTTTGGCAATACTTCACTGCGCTTCCTGGTATGCGTAGCGTAGGTGTTATGGGTGACGAGCGTACTTACGATTACACAGTAGGTATCCGTGCAGTAACATCTATCGATGGTATGACAGCTGACTGGGCACGTATCCCTTGGGACGTATTAGAGAAAATCTCTGTACGTATCGTAAACGAAGTAAAACACGTTAACCGTATCGTGTATGATATAACGAGTAAGCCACCAGCAACTATTGAGTGGGAATAGTATTATAATGAAAGATCCATCTATCATTTTATGTATAGATGGATCTTTTTGTTTTTAAGTGATTACACGAACGAAAATATAAAACTTTGTAAAAATGTTCGTTTTTAAATTGACACACACCCTATTGTGAGTTAATATGAGTATGTAATTCAAACAAAAAGTGAATATTATGCCGTCGTATAATATCGGGGATATGGCCCGAAAGTTTCTACCTAGCTACCGTAAATGGCTTGACTACGAGGCGTTTTGATAAAGATGAGGGGAAACTTGTCTTTGTTTATAGAACGCTTCCATGTATATGCAATGGGAGCCTTTTTTATTTTCATAAATAAAAGAGGGCTAGGGAGAAGTACGGCGAGTAATCATATAACGGGGGAAACGTAGGATGAAACGCTATTTTCAGTTTGATGAGCTCGGTACGAATTATAAGACTGAGTTCATAGCAGGGTTAACGACATTTCTATCTATGGCTTACGTACTATTTGTCAATCCTGCTACGCTGTCGCTTGGAAATGTTAAAGGATTACCAGCAGGTACAGGGATGGATCCAGGTGCAGTATTCGTTGCTACAGCATTAGCAGCGGCGATTGGTTCGTTAATCATGGGGATATTTGCGAAGTATCCGATTGCTTTAGCGCCAGGTATGGGAATAAACGCGTTCTTTGCTTATACAGCGGTGTTAACGATGGGAATTCCGTGGCAAACGGCAATTGCTGGAACATTAATGTCAGGTATTATCTTTATTATTCTTACTGCTTCAGGTATTCGTGAAAAAATCATTAATGCAATTCCAGTAGAGTTAAAGTTTGCAGTAGCGGCGGGTATCGGATTATTCATTGCCTTCCTTGGATTCCAAAATGCCGGAATTATCGTAAAGAATGATGCTGTCCTTGTTGGATTGGGGGATTTAACGAAGGGTACAACGTTGCTGGCGATTTTTGGAGTTGTTATTACAATCATCTTCATGATTAGGAAAATAAATGGTGCTGTTTTCTACGGTATGATTCTTACGGCAATCTTAGGAGTAGCAACAGGATTAATTGATACTCCGAAAGCTGTAGTGGGAGCAATACCGAGTCTAGAACCAACGTTCGGTGTGGCGTTAACTCACTTTGGAGATATTTTCACTGTTGAAATGGCGATTGTTATTATCACGTTCTTCTTTATCGATTTCTTTGATACAGCAGGTACGCTTGTAGCGGTTGCGAATCAAGCGGGATTAATGAAGAACAATAAATTACCACGTGCAGGAAAAGCATTATTTGCAGATGCGGTTGCAACTGTAATTGGTGCAATTCTAGGTACATCTACTACAACGTCTTACATTGAATCGTCTGCAGGGGTAGCAGCAGGAGGACGTTCTGGATTTACAGCAGTTGTAACAGCAGGATTCTTCTTACTGGCACTTTTCTTCTCGCCACTATTAAGTGTTGTGACACCAGCTGTAACGGCACCAGCTTTAATTATTGTAGGAATCTTGATGGTTTCGTCTTTAGGAGAAATTGATTGGAAGAAATTCGAGATTGCAGTACCAGCGTTCTTTACAATCATCTCTATGCCACTTACGTATAGTATCGCAACAGGAATCGCGATTGGATTTATCTTCTATCCAATTACAATGGTTGTGAGTGGTCGTCGTAAAGAGATTCATCCAATTATGTATGTTATGGGAGTTTTATTCGTACTATATTTCATCTACGTTCGTAAATAAAAGGGGTTTTTTGAAAGGTCTAGACTTAAGGGGAGTCTAGACCTTTTTTGCGTCTTCAGAAAATCTTAAGGATTTCCGAGCGTTTTTCTTCAGAAGTTTTCTTATAATAGAAGTTAGGGATTAAAAAACTGATGGGGGAGATAGTATGGCCGGGGAAACGATACTTGTTGTAGATGATGAAAAAGAAATTAGGAACCTTATTACAATTTATTTAAAGAACGAAGGATATAAAGTACTGCAAGCAGGGGACGGAGAAGAAGGGTTACGTATATTAGAAGAAAATGAAGTGCACTTAGTCGTATTAGATATTATGATGCCGAAAGTAGATGGTATTCATATGTGTATGAAAGTAAGGGAAGCGAAGGAAATGCCGATTATTATGCTTTCGGCAAAAACGCAAGATATGGATAAAATTTTAGGATTAACAACAGGTGCAGATGATTACGTAACAAAACCGTTTAATCCGTTAGAGTTAATCGCAAGAATTAAATCGCAGCTACGTCGTTATATGAAAATGAATGGTTTTGCTATTCAAAATGAGGACGAGTTAGAAATTGGGAATATGGCAATAAACATTTCAACTCATAAAGTCATTGTAGAGGGAGAAGAAGTGAAGTTAACTCCAAGGGAATTTTCAATTTTAGAATTGCTAGCTCGTAATCCAGGTATGGTCTTTAGTGCTGAGCAAATTTATGAAAAAGTTTGGAACGAAAGATCTTTCCAGTCTGATAACACTGTAATGGTACATATTCGAAAAGTACGTGAAAAGATTGAGGAGAATCCAAGGAAGCCGAGATATATAAAAACAGTATGGGGAGTGGGGTATAAGATTGAAAAAGATATTTAATCCATTTACTTATGTTAGGAAAGCTAGAACATTAGTGGAGAAATTAGTGAAGAGTGTACGGCGGAGTATAAGAATTCAACTGATTACTACTTTCGCAGCTTGTGCGTTATTAGGAGTTTTATCAACGAAAGCAGCAGCACCATTTTTTGAAAATGCAAATCGTGAGGCTACTATCGATTATCGAGCTGGTATGGAGCGAATTAATCAACAAGCTCAAAGTGCTGCAAATAGCTCAGTTCATGAAAATAAATTAGAAGCCATATCAAATATGATTGAAATAGAGAACCAAAATTTAGAGCAAGGATCTAGAGCTTTAAAGATATTGGTTACTGACGAAAGCGGGAAAGTTTTATATAAAACGAAGCAGGCACAAGAAGAGCAAATAGATTTGCATAATACGATTCGTAATGCAGCATCGTTTGCGATTAATTATACAAATGGTAGAGAAGTATTTGAAAGTACAAGAAAAGAGTTTATAGCTTTTTCACCTATTACTATAGAAGGAAAGAATTTGTACATGTTTGTTAGTGGAATTCCAGAGGGAGAAGTAATGTATGACACGCAAGAAGGGCCATTCCCGTTTTTAATTGGTGTGCTCGTATTCATTTTCTCTTTCTTCTATATAACAAAGAGAAAGATGAAGCAGATCGAAGCGATGGCAGAAGGTGTGAAAGAAATAGAAAAAGGAAACTTGGCTTATCGTATTGAGAAGAAAGGTGAAGATGAGATTGCGTCTTTAACTGAGAATATTAATAATATGGCAGAAGAGCTTATGAATAATATAGAAAAGGAACGTAAATTAGAGAAGCAAAAGAATGAGCTTATTACGAATGTATCTCATGATTTGCGTACGCCGCTTACTTCTATTATGGGATACTTACGATTACTTAGAGACTCTAAATATGAAAATAAAGAGCAACATGATGAGTATACTAAAATTGCTTTTGCAAAGTCGGAGCAGTTAAAGAATTTAATAGAAGATTTATTTGAGTATACGAAGTTAACAAATGAACAAGTTGTATTAGAAAAACAAGAAGTATGTGTAAATGAGTTGCTTGATCAATTAATAGAAGAGTTAGTACCACAGGCAGAAGAGCACGGGCTTTCATTTGTTAAGAAATTTCCTGAAGAACGTGCGCATGCAATGATTGACTCGGAAAAGATGGTCCGTGTATTCGACAACTTGCTAATGAATGCGATTAAGTATAGTAAAGATGATGGAGAGATAAAAGTTTCTCTGCAAAGACAGCGCAGGGATATACAAATTGTTATTGCAAATCATAGTGAAGAGTTTACGAGAGAAGAGTTAGGGAACTTGTTTGAACGGTTTTATAAGAAAGATCAATCTAGAAGTAGAGTAACAGAAGGTTCGGGGCTCGGATTAGCTATTGCGAAAAGCATTGTTGAGTTGCAAGGTGGTAGTATTCGAGCTGAGTATGAGGATGGGATCGTTCAGTTCATCGTTTCATTACCAATTATAGAAAAATAATAAATGAATAGAATGTTATAGGATAAAAAGGCTTATTTTAAAAGGAATAAGTCTTTTTATATTTTTTTAGAAAAACATATTGACGATTAGAGTATAGAGGTGTAATATAGGACAAGTCGCCGATAGCAACAACGCAGAAAGCGACAAACGAAATAAAAAAACTTAGTTGACATTACAAATTGGAAATGTTAACATAAGGGAGTCGCAAATGAGCGACAAAC
>NZ_JAFEMR010000047.1:0-14739 GCF_016892495.1 Bacillus sp. RIT 809
ACACAAGTCTTTTGACTTGTGTTTTTTTATTTCCCATGAAATAGGTTGGATTCCTTTAGTAAAAATGCTGAAATATAGTAAGGGATTTTTTGAGCAGAAATATTGAGAAACTGATAAATAAATGGATAATCTTCAGATCCATAGCTTCCAAGTAAGTCATACCACCAATCTGTTTCATACCTCGAAATCATACTTAAATTATAGAGCAATAAATAATGAACAAGGAGCTCAGGCAACACTGGCTTAGAGTTTCTAGGGTCGTTCGTAAGTGGTAAATAATAAGTATCAGCAAGATACTCGTAGTATAAAGGTGTGCTATACATAGGATTCCATGATTGAATAGGTGCTGAAAAAAACATATTTAATTCATTATTTTTCTCAGGTACGTGTTGTATTGATAAATGCTTACAAGCTGTTTCGATGTAACGAGAAAATCTCTCTTTAGTCATATGTAGTCGATCTAGTATGTTGACTGAAAAGGAGAGCTCATTTTTATTTGTTGAATCGATTTTATATAATGTTGTTCCTTTTTGACTATAGCGAAATAAATGTTGTAACTCAGGGATTTTCCCCATTAACTCTAACATATTAAACTTTTCTGTTTCCAAGTGTTTCATGTGAAACAGTTGTTCTGCAGCGTGAGTAAATAGTCCGTTTTTCTGTATTTTCACCTCATCTTCTAAAAATTGATATCCTTGTTTTTTTCGTTTACGGGTTGTCACTCCATGTGCTAAAACAGTTGTTGATTCTGGATAGTTTGGATTAATAGTTAATAAACAAGCTTTAAAAAGTTGTCCTATTCCATAAAATAACAGCATTGGCTGAATGGAAAATGGCGCTGTTTTATATAATTCATAATAATTTTTACCGTGTTCTAAGTAATAAATAAATGGATAACAATTTTCAAAACCTTTTTTTTCGGCATCCTGAATCGAGGATTTTTCATAACAACGGGCAAGATAATGTTGTACGTTTTGAGATGAAAAGAAGAAACTTAATTGCTGCCAAGCACAAGGTGTATGATGCATATATTACGCTCCTTTTATTGTCTAAAAATTCTAACATATTCATACTTTCTTGACAGTATTTTAACCAATTGATAAGCTACTAATAATAATTTCTGGTATTATGGGGGGAACAATTATGTGGGAATCTAAATTTGTTAAAGAAGGTTTGACTTTTGATGATGTATTACTTGTACCAGCAAAGTCAGATATATTACCAAGAGAAGTAAGTGTTAAAACAGTTTTATCTGAAAGCTTACAGTTAAACATCCCGTTAATTAGTGCAGGAATGGATACAGTAACAGAAGCTGATATGGCTATTGCAATGGCTCGTCAAGGCGGTTTAGGAATCATCCATAAGAATATGTCTATTGAGCATCAGGCAGAGCAAGTTGACAAAGTAAAACGCTCTGAAAGCGGCGTTATTTCAGATCCATTCTTTTTAACTCCAGAACATCAAGTATATGATGCGGAACATCTTATGGGAAAATACCGCATCTCAGGTGTACCAGTTGTAAATAATTTAGATGAGCGAAAATTAGTTGGTATTATTACAAACCGTGATATGCGCTTCATCCAAGACTACTCAATCAAAATTTCTGACGTAATGACAAAAGAACAGTTAATTACAGCCCCAGTTGGTACTACACTAGGAGAAGCTGAAAAGATCCTACAAAAGTATAAAATCGAAAAGCTTCCTCTTGTTGATAATAGCGGTGTATTACAAGGGCTTATTACAATAAAAGATATCGAAAAAGTAATTGAATTTCCAAACTCTGCAAAGGATAAGCAAGGACGCTTATTGGTTGGAGCAGCAGTTGGTGTAACAGCTGATGCAATGCTTCGTATCGATGCATTAGTAAAAGCGAGTGTAGATGCAATTGTACTTGATACAGCTCATGGACATTCTCAAGGTGTTATTGAAAAAGTAAAAGAAGTTCGCGCAAAATATCCAGCACTAAATATTATTGCTGGAAATGTTGCTACAGCTGAAGCAACGAAAGCATTAATTGAAGCTGGTGCAAATGTAGTTAAAGTTGGTATTGGACCAGGTTCTATTTGTACAACGCGTGTTGTAGCTGGAGTTGGTGTACCACAATTAACAGCAGTGTATGATTGTGCAACTGAAGCTCGTAAACATGGTATTCCAGTTATTGCAGATGGCGGTGTTAAGTACTCTGGTGATATGGTTAAAGCTTTAGCAGCAGGGGCACACGTTGTTATGCTAGGTAGTATGTTCGCTGGTGTAGCTGAAAGCCCTGGAGAAACTGAAATTTACCAAGGCCGTCAATTTAAAGTATATCGTGGTATGGGTTCTGTTGGAGCAATGGAAAAAGGAAGTAAAGATCGCTACTTCCAAGAAGGAAACAAAAAACTTGTTCCAGAAGGTATTGAAGGACGAGTACCATATAAAGGACCTTTAGCAGATACAGTTCATCAATTAGTTGGTGGATTACGTGCAGGTATGGGATACTGCGGAGCACAGAATTTAGAATTCTTACGTGAGAATGCGCAGTTCATTCGTATGTCAGGTGCTGGTTTACGTGAAAGCCATCCTCATCACGTACAGATTACAAAAGAGGCTCCAAACTACTCATTATAATGTCTTATATGTAAATAGACGGAGATTTGATATCTCTGTCTATTTTTTTTTGATTATGTTAGAATAACGGTTATGTGAGTACATAGATATTGGGGGTAGCAAAAGTGAAAGGTATGTTTTGCAAAAGATTCATTGCGTTGGTAACAGTGCTTACACTAGCTTTTGGCATGTTTGCACCATATAGCAATGCATCAGCAGAAACAGGAGCTGCTTTAAACATTGAAGCAGGTGCAGCGATTTTAGTTGAAGCGAATTCTGGGAAAATTGTATATCAAAAGAATGCAGATGAATTATTATCAATTGCTAGTATGACAAAGATGATGAGTGAATATTTAGTTCATGAAGCAGTGGATAAAGGAAAACTTAAGTGGGATCAAAAAATTAAGGTTTCTGAATATGCATATAAGATTTCACAAGATGCTTCATTATCAAATGTTGCATTAGAAAATGGTGGCCTTTATACAGTAAAAGAGTTATATGAGGCAATGGCAATCTTTTCTGCAAATGGTGCAACAATTGCATTAGCAGAAGCAATTGCAGGTAAAGAAGTAGATTTCGTAAAAATGATGAATGATAAAGCGAAAGAACTAGGATTGAAAAATTATAAATTTGTTAATTCTACGGGTTTAACGAACAAAGATTTAAAAGGAATGCATCCTGAAGGTACAACGCCGGATGAAGAAAATAAAATGTCTGCGAAGGATGTTGCAACTTTAGCACAACATCTACTTAAAGATTATCCAAAAGTATTAGATACAGCAAAGATTCCGGTAAAGTTCTTCCGTCCAGAAAAAGAGAATTTTAAAATGTCGAACTGGAACTGGATGTCAAAAGGCTTAATTAAGGAATATGAAGGCGTAGATGGCCTGAAAACAGGATCAACGCCAGAAGCAGGAGATTGTTTCACTGGTACGGTCGAGAGAAATGGTATGCGTTTTATTTCTGTAGTTATTAAAACAAATTCTCATACGGCAAGATTTGATGAGACGAAGAAATTATATGATTATGGCTTTGCTAACTTTGAAATGAAGAAAATGTATGAAAAAGGTTCTTCGGTCAAAGGAAAAGAAACAGTAAGAGTTGAAAATGCGAAAGATAAAGATGTAGCAGTTCAAACGAAGCAAGCTGTGTCACTTCCGGTGCCAAAGGGAAGTAAAGACGTTTATAAAACAGAATTTAAAGAAGGAAATAAGGGACAAGAAGCACCTATGAAAAAAGGAGTTGCACTTGGCCAAATGGTTGTAACGTCTAAAGATAGTAATGATCCTGGATTTTTATCAGGAAAATCATTACAAGTAGACCTTGTAACAAAGTCTGAAGTAGAAGAGGTAGGCTGGTTCACCCGTTCTATGCGCGGAATTGGTTCTTTCTTTAGTGGTATGTGGAATAGTGCTGTTGATACAGTAAAAGGTTGGTTTTAAAAGCTCCTCATTGTAGGAGCTTTTTCTTATTCCTATTTTTCATACCGACTTTATGAAAAAGTAGTGGACAAGCATCAGATAGTTAGTGGTAGAATGTAAGAGTATTCTTAATTTTCTTCTTTAACGGGGGAAAGCAATTCACCTAGGGGGGTTTTTGTACATGACAAATGTAACAGGGACAGAACGTGTAAAACGTGGAATGGCAGAAATGCAAAAAGGCGGCGTTATTATGGACGTAGTTAACGCTGAGCAAGCAAGGATTGCAGAAGAGGCAGGCGCAGTTGCTGTTATGGCATTAGAGCGTGTACCTGCAGATATTCGTGCAGTAGGTGGCGTTTCTCGTATGGCAGATCCAACAATTGTTGAAGAAGTTATGGGTGCTGTGTCAATTCCGGTTATGGCAAAATGCCGTATCGGTCACCTTGTAGAAGCACGTGTATTAGAATCATTAGGGGTAGACTATATCGATGAGAGTGAAGTATTAACTCCTGCTGATGAAGTATACCATTTAAATAAACGTGATTACACAGTTCCGTTTGTATGTGGTTGCCGTGATATCGGAGAAGCTGCACGTCGTATTGCAGAAGGTGCATCTATGCTTCGTACAAAAGGTGAGCCTGGAACAGGAAACATTGTAGAGGCAGTGCGTCATATGCGCCAAGTCAATGCAGAAATCCGTCAGGTTGCGAGTCTACGTGAAGATGAGTTAATGACATATGCAAAAAATACTGGTGCTCCTTATGAAGTACTACTTGAAATTAAACGCCTTGGTCGTTTACCAGTTGTAAACTTTGCAGCAGGTGGTGTAGCAACACCAGCAGATGCAGCGTTAATGATGCAACTTGGTGCTGATGGTGTATTTGTTGGATCTGGTATCTTCAAATCAGAAAACCCAGAGAAATTTGCACGTGCAATCGTTGAAGCAACGACTCATTATGAAGATTACGAACTAATTGCAAGCCTTTCTAAAGGATTAGGTAATGCAATGAAAGGTGTCGAAATTTCAACGTTATTACCAGAACAACGCATGCAAGAGCGTGGATGGTAATTAAAGGAGATCTTTAAAATGGTGAAAATTGGTGTGCTAGGTCTTCAAGGTGCTGTTCGTGAGCATGTGAAATCAGTTGAAGCAAGTGGTGCAGAAGCTGTTGTTGTAAAGCGTATAGAACAACTTGAAGAAATTGATGGTCTTATTTTACCAGGCGGTGAAAGTACAACAATGCGCCGTCTTATTGATAAGTATGCTTTCATGGAGCCTCTTCGTACATTTGCGAAGTCTGGTAAACCAATGTTTGGTACATGTGCAGGAATGATTCTTCTTGCGAAAACACTTATTGGCTATGAAGAAGCACATATTGGTGCTATGGATATTACGGTTGAGCGCAATGCGTTCGGACGCCAAAAAGATAGTTTTGAAGCTGCACTTTCAATGAAGGGTGTGGGAGAAGACTTTGTTGGTGTATTTATCCGTGCTCCGTATGTTGTAAATGTAGCTGATGATGTTGAAGTACTTTCTACACATGGCGATCGAATGGTAGCGGTAAGACAAGATCAGTTTTTAGCTGCTTCTTTCCATCCAGAATTAACGGATGATCACCGTGTAACAGCATACTTTGTAGAGATGGTAAAAGAAGCGAAAATGAAAAAAGTTGTATAAGTAACTTGCAACTTGTATAAGATTATAGTAAATTGATGGTAACAATTTTATAAAATAAGCGTGTTGATAGGAAGTAGTAACAAATGTTGTTTCTTATAGAGAGTCGATGGTTGGTGGAAATCGATAGAAACAGTTTGTGAATCCATCCTGGAATGGAATGTGGAATATCTTTTGATTAGTAAGCATTCCCGGTGAAGAGCCGTTATTTCTACTTGAGAGGAAAGCGGTAATGCTTTCAACTAGGGTGGCAACGCGGGTTAACTTCCGTCCCTTTGTATAGGGACGGGAGTTTTTTGTGTTTTATAAAATAAAGGAGGAGTATATAATGCTTGATATTAAATTTTTACGTACAAATTTTGAAGAAGTAAAAGCAAAATTACAGCATAGAGGCGAAGATTTAACGGATTTTGGTCGCTTTGAAGAACTTGATACGAGAAGAAGAGAGCTACTTGTTCAAACTGAAGAACTAAAAAGTAAGCGTAACGAAGTATCTCAACAAATTTCAGTATTAAAGCGTGAAAAGAAAGATGCGGAAGCTCTAATTCTAGAAATGCGTGAAGTTGGGGAAAAAGTAAAAGATCTTGATAATGAGCTTCGTACAGTTGAAGAAGATTTAGAAAGATTAATGCTATCTATCCCAAATATTCCTCATGAATCTGCTCCAATAGGTGAAACAGAGGATGATAACGTAGTAGCACGTACTTGGGGAGAAGTGAAAGAATTTACTTATGAGCCAAAACCACATTGGGACCTTGCTACTGATTTAGGGATTTTAGATTTTGAACGTGCTGGGAAAGTAACAGGAAGCCGATTTGTATTTTACAAAGGTGCTGGTGCAAGATTAGAACGTGCTTTGATTAGCTTTATGCTTGACCTTCATACTGATGAGCATGGGTATGAGGAAGTATTGCCTCCTTATATGGTAAACCGTGCAAGTATGACAGGAACAGGACAACTTCCGAAGTTTGAAGAAGATGCATTCCGTATTGAAAGTGAAGACTATTTCCTAATCCCAACAGCTGAAGTACCTGTAACGAATATGCATCGTGATGAGATTGTGAGTAAAGAGCAATTACCGATACGATATGCTGCGTTTAGCTCATGCTTCCGTTCTGAAGCAGGTTCAGCTGGTCGGGATACACGCGGTTTAATTCGCCAACACCAATTTAATAAAGTTGAGCTTGTGAAGTTCGTGAAACCAGAAGATTCTTACGAAGAGTTAGAAAAATTAACAAATGATGCAGAGCGCGTGTTACAATTATTAGAGTTGCCATATCGCGTTATGAGCATGTGTACAGGAGATTTAGGATTTACAGCAGCGAAGAAATACGATATTGAAGTATGGATTCCAAGCTATGGCACATATCGTGAAATTTCTTCTTGTAGTAATTTTGAGGCTTTCCAAGCGAGACGTGCGAATATCCGTTTCCGCCGTGAGCCAAATGGCAAACCGGAACATGTTCATACACTAAATGGATCTGGTCTTGCAATTGGACGTACAGTGGCAGCTATTTTAGAGAACTACCAACAAGAAGATGGTACAATTATAATTCCAGAAGTTCTTCGCCCTTATATGGGAGGAAAAACAGTTATTAAATAAGTTAAAACATTCATCGGTATGAGTGATTGGTAATTATGGGCGTTGTCAGCAACGTCATAAAGGAGAGGGAAAGTAAAATTTCCCTTTCCTCATAATTTATTATAGTAGGGTTGACTAACTGTTTTTCTTTTGATATTATATTTGATGTCAATATGGAGGTATACCCAAGTCTGGCTGAAGGGATCGGTCTTGAAAACCGACAGGCGGCGAGAGTCGCGCGGGGGTTCGAATCCCTCTACCTCCTCCAGATATAATTGACAACAGCGCATATAAGTGGAGATTGGAGAACTCGTTACCAACACGTAACGAGTTTTTATTTTAAAACCAATCATAAAGTATGATGTAAGGATATAGTGTCCTTATTACACACTCATATTCCGATGATTATCTTCATAGATATGAAAGGAGTTAACATGGATCTTATTATACAAACGTTTCCTTTAGATGGAAAAACTTTATATTATGTACAATGTCCTGTCTGTAAGAACAATAGAATTTTAAACAGTGGTGCAAATGTGTCGCGCATTATAAGTGATGATACATTCCGTAAGCTTTGTGGTTGCACTTGTGATGTAAAACAGGTTGCAAAAAAAGTAGAGGTGCCAAAAGAAGCTGAAAAACCAGCTGTGCAAAAAGAAGTAACTCCAAAACGTACAGGGAAATTACTAACAGCAGTAATTAACGGGAAAGAAATGACCGTTAAAGAGATTGCTGAAACATATGATATTAGTACGAGTACTGTTCGTCAGCGTATTAATGCTGGAAAGCCAGAGAGTGAAATTATTGCTCCAACGAAAAAGAAAAAGTAATTTCATAGGAAAACCCGTGCATATGCACGGGTTTTTTATTTTACAAGTTTACGTGTTTGTTTTAAAAAATGTCCAATTTTTTTAATGATTGGTTCGACTGAATCGCCATCTTTTAAAATATCGTATTCATTAATGTTTAATCGTAAAATAGGGCATGAATTAAAGTTATTAATCCAGTTATCGTAACGTCCATGCATCTCTTTCCAATACTCGATTGGTGTTTGCTGCTCCATTGGACGTCCTCGTTCTTGAATACGATCGACAATATCATCAAACGAACCTTCTAGGTAAATTAATAAGTCTGGATGAGGGAAGTAAGGAGTCATGACCATAGCATCAAATAAACCTTTGTATGTTTCATAATCAGTTTCAGTCATTGTACCTTTTTCGTGATGCATCTTTGCGAAAATACCAGTGTCCTCATAGATAGAACGGTCTTGAACAAAACCGCCACCATATTCGAAAATTCTTTTTTGTTCTTTAAATCGTTCTGCTAAAAAGTACACTTGTAAGTGAAAGCTCCAGCGTGTGAAATCAGCATAGAACTTGTCCAAATATGGGTTGGAATCTACTTTTTCAAAAGATGTACGATAACCTAAAGCGTTAGCTAATGCAGTTGTCATAGTGGATTTACCGACACCTACTGTTCCAGCAATAGTGATAACTGCATCATTTGGTATATCATATTTTTTCCTTAAATTCATTGTTATTTCGACTCCTTCAAGAGAGTATTTTGAAGAGCGGAT
The DNA here is from genome assembly GCF_016892495.1 of Bacillus sp. RIT 809. Lineage (NCBI taxonomy): Bacteria > Bacillati > Bacillota > Bacilli > Caryophanales > Bacillaceae > Bacillus > Bacillus sp. RIT 809. The sequence goes on from NZ_JAFEMR010000047.1 coordinate 8,841, forward strand.
AAGATGACATTTAAATCATCAGGATTTCTTACAAAATCCATATCGTCTCCATTAAATTTCAATACTGGAATATCTGGATGGTCCTTTTTGAAAGCATCCATTGCTGTTTCGTAATCTTTTGTAAGCTGTAGTAAGTAATTTGGATCCATATTTTTTTCGAATTCTCTTCCGCGCATCGCAATTCGTTTTTGTAATGTTTCTAGGCTCGCTGTTAAATAAACGATGACATTTGGTACAGGCATATCTTGCGTAAGAATGCGATAAATTTGCATGTACTTGTCATATTGAGCATCTTTTAATGTACGGGATGCAAAAATTAAATTTTTAAATATATGATAATCTGCTACTACAGGCTTCCTTTGATTCAAATACTTTATGTTAATATCCTCTAGCTGTTTGTATCTATTACAAAGAAAGAACATCTCTGTTTGAAAACTCCATTCGTCGATGTCTTCATAGAATTTTCCTAAAAAAGGATTTTCATCAACAATCTCTTTTAGTAAGTGGAGTTGCATGTGAGTTGAAAGTTCCTTCGCAAGTGAAGTTTTTCCAACACCAATTGGTCCTTCAACCGTGATAAATGGTACTCCGGTCACGCTGTTTCCTCCTTTCAATCAGTGATTTACCGTGACTACTAAAAACACAAAACAGAATTATTGTAGCACAAGAGGGGAGCGAGCGGACTAATTTGGTATAAAAAGTTAGAAAATAGATATGTATTAATTAAATTCTATTTGGGATGACGGTACAATATTTGCCTTTAATGTGGCCTCCATTATTTTTAAAGCATGTTCATTATCTTGCTCGTTATTAGAAGCGATGCAATCCCGTGGTACATAAAGTGTATAATTTCTCATATGGGCATCATTAGCTGTAAAAAGGATGCATATGTTCCCGGCAATTCCTGTTAAAATAAGATTTTCGATTTTCAAATAACCTAATAAAGAATTCAAAGGTGTTTCATAAAAAGCAGAATAATGTGGTTTAATAAAAATGTAATCGTCAGTATGCGGAGCAATGGCCTCGATAATATTTTTACTATACTTATTTGTACAATGAGTGATAAGTTGATCAATATCAGATCTCCAAAGTTGATAGTGATCATTGACATAAATTATTGGATAGCCCAATGATTTCATGGTGTCCTTTAATTGTAAAATGGGGTTCTTTATAATTTCACATTTCTGTGCCAGGATGGGTCCGTGGGAGAATTGAAAATCATTAATCATATCGATAATGAGTAAGGCAGTGTTTTTCATATGTAATTCCCTCTCTTTCTTCTTTAGGTTGGATTGAATTTGTAAAAGTTATCCCACCTGCAAGAAATGAAAAAGTGTATTTTATTTTTGGTGAAAGGACTATATTATGGAGCGAGATATATATTTTATGCAGTTAGCAATAGAGGAAGCGAAGAAGGCGGAGGCGATACAAGAGGTACCAATTGGTGCTGTAATTGTGCTAGATGGTGAAGTGATTAGTGTCGCGCATAACTTAAGAGAAACTGAACAGAGATCAATAGCTCACGCCGAACTCTTAGCTATTGATGAAGCTTGCAAAAAATTAGGGACATGGCGTTTAGAAGATGCAACGTTATATGTAACATTAGAACCTTGCCCAATGTGTGCAGGGGGAATTGTTTTATCGCGTATAAAACGGGTTGTATATGGTGCGAGCGATCCGAAAGGTGGATGTGCAGGTACGTTGATGAATCTTTTAACTGATGAGCGTTTTAATCATCAGTGTGAAGTAGTGCCTGGTGTACTTGAAGAGGAATGTGGTACGTTGTTAACGATTTTTTTTAGGGAGCTTCGTAAGAAAAGAAAAGAAGCGAAAAAACTAGAGAAAAGTAATGGTAACTAACGTATTTGCATTTTGTAAAAAAACAAGTTATACTGATAATGCCTTATCCAAGGCAACCGAATATTGGTTTTAACTTTGCCGTGCTAAGCGGGGAGGTAGCGGTGCCCTATACTCGCAATCCGCTCTAGCGAGGCTGAATCCCTTCTCGAGGTTATGCTGCTGTAAGGTCTGCCTTAAGTAAGTGGTGTTGACGTTTGGGTCCTGCGCAACGGGACCCCGTGAACCTTGTCAGGTCCGGAAGGAAGCAGCAATAAGCGGGTTTTCTCGTGTGCCGCAGGAGTGCCTGAACCGAGCTAACTGCTTGAGTAACGCTTATGGTACGTAATCGACAGAAGGTGCACGGCAGTTATATATGTATACAAAACTCACCTTTATATAAAGGTGAGTTTTTTGTATGGAAAATAACTTTTGGAATCTATAAACAGAATGGGTTATAATAAATAAGATAATAACCTTTGAGGGAGGCCGTATTTTCGTGTCATACCAAGCGTTATACCGAACATGGAGACCGCAAAAATTCGAAGATGTAGTCGGTCAAAAGCACGTGACAAAAACGTTGCAAAATGCCCTTCTTCAAGAGAAAGCTTCACATGCTTATTTGTTTTCGGGTCCGAGGGGAACAGGGAAAACGACAATTGCAAAAGTATTTGCAAAGGCAATTAACTGTGAACACGCCCCGGTAGCTGAACCTTGTAATGAATGTCCTTCTTGTTTAGGAATTACACAAGGGTCTATTTCAGATGTATTAGAAATTGATGCGGCTTCAAATAACGGTGTAGATGAAATTCGAGATATAAGAGATAAAGTAAAATATGCTCCAAGTGCTGTAGGATATAAAGTATACATTATTGATGAAGTTCACATGCTTTCTATGGGTGCCTTTAATGCGCTTTTGAAAACTTTAGAAGAGCCGCCAGGACATGTTATTTTTATTCTGGCGACAACAGAACCGCATAAGATTCCAGCTACAATTATTTCGCGTTGTCAGCGTTTTGAGTTTCGAAAGATATCAGTAAATGATATCGTTGAGAGATTATCGACGGTCGTGACAAATGAAGGTACGCAAGTAGAAGATGAAGCGTTACAAATCGTAGCGCGTGCCGCCGAAGGTGGTATGCGTGATGCCCTCAGTCTTATTGATCAAGCTATTTCTTATAGTGATGAGACGGTGACGAGTGAAGATGTTTTAGCTGTAACAGGATCTGTATCTCAGCGATATCTGGGTGACCTGGTAGAATGTATACGTGAAAATGATGTATCAAGAGCGTTACGTATTATAGATGAGATGATGAGTAAAGGGAAAGATCCAGTTCGCTTTATGGAGGATTTCATTTACTACTATCGTGATATGCTTTTATATCAAACTTCACCACAATTAGAACATATGTTGGAACGGGTAATTGTAGATGATCAATTCCGTACGTTAAGTGAAGAAATGCAACCGGAAGTAATCTATGAAATTATTCATACCCTTAGTAAGGGACAACAGGAGATGAAGTGGACAAACCATCCAAGAATATTCTTGGAAGTTGTTATGGTGCAACTGTGTCAGCAGTTTATGATGCAAGCAAACGGCGCAGATCGTTTACAAGCGATTATGAACAGGATGCAGCAACTGGAGAAAGAGTTAGAGCAAGTTAAAAAGAATGGCGTGCCAGCTGGTGTGCAGCAGGAAGTAAGAGAGACGCGGGCAACACCAAAACCAGTACGAACAGGAAGTATGAAAATTCCTGTTGGACGTGTGAATGAAGTGTTAAAGCAAGCGAAGCGTCAAGATTTAGAACAGTTAAAAGCTGTATGGGGCGAATTATTAGGAAGGCTCAAGTCACATAACAAAGTAGCATTTGCTGTTTTATTAGAAAATAGTGAACCAGTTGCGGCTTCGGATGATACCTATGTGTTAGCATTTCAATATGAGATTCATTGTAAAATGGCTAGTGAAAATCGAGAAGCGATGGATACATTGGAACAAACTCTTTTTGAATTGTTAAGTAAAAGGTTAAATATGATTGCTATCCCAAAAAGTGAATGGGGTAAAATTCGTGAAGACTTTTTACAACGCGAAGGCGGGGATTCTGAAGAAAGCCCAGAACAAAAAGAAGATCCTCTTATAGAAGAGGCTGTAAAATTAGTAGGGCCAGAACTTATTGAAATAAAAGAGTAATAATAATGAGGAGGAATTAATTATGATGCGTGGCGGAATGGGAAATATGAATAATATGATGAAACAAATGCAAAAGATGCAAAAAGACATGGCGAAGGCGCAAGAAGAGCTTGGCGAAAAAACAGTTGAAGGTACAGCTGGCGGCGGAATGGTTACTGTTATTGCAAATGGTCATAAGCAAGTTCTTGAAGTGAAAATTAAAGAAGAAGTTGTAGATCCAGAAGATATCGAAATGTTACAAGACTTAGTATTAGCTGCAACGAATGATGCACTTAAAAAGGTTGATGAACTTTCAAACTCTACAATGGGCAAATTTACAAAAGGCATGAACTTACCAGGTGGAATGTTCTAGGAGGATATTGATATATGCATTATCCAGAACCGATATCAAAATTAATCGATAGTTTTATGAAGTTGCCAGGAATCGGACCGAAAACAGCGGTTCGATTGGCATTCTTCGTGTTAGATATGAAAGAGGATGATGTACTAGGTTTTGCGAAAGCACTTGTGAATGCAAAGCGAGATTTAGCGTATTGTTCTGTGTGCGGACATATCACTGACCGCGATCCTTGTTATATTTGTGACGATTCGCATAGGGATCAATCGGTTGTTTGTGTAGTACAAGAGCCGAAAGATGTAATTGCGATGGAAAAAATGAAAGAGTATCAAGGTGTATATCATGTTTTGCGTGGTGCCATTTCTCCAATGGAGGGAATTGGACCAGAGGATATTAATATCCCGCAGTTATTAAAGAGACTGCAAGATGAAACAGTACAAGAAGTGATATTAGCAACAAACCCTAATATTGAAGGGGAAGCTACAGCAATGTACATATCCCGCCTCTTAAAGCCAACAGGAATTAAAGTAACTCGTATTGCACATGGTCTGCCAGTTGGTGGAGATTTAGAATATGCAGATGAAGTAACACTATCGAAAGCTTTAGAAGGCCGTAGAGAGATATAAGAGGAGAAGGGAAAATGTTCTTTCAAAAAAAGGGTAAGTTGCGTAAAGAGTATGACGATAAGTTAATTGTATTATTAGAAAAGGTAAAGAATGAATGGCTACGTCAGAAGAGACTGGTTGAACAAAGTGTTGAGCCGTCTCAAGATGTACTTTGTTCTTTAAAAATAGCAGAGGCGAAATATTTTTTCTTGTTAAAAGAAGCAAAACGTCGTCCTGTGAAAATGGAACAATGGTAAAAGGTCCTGCTTTTTAAAGTGGGACCTTTTGCTTTTTATCGATTTATTTGTGAGTAACAGGGCTACTTTATTTTGGGGATATAAAGAGGAGAAAGAAAAAGTGGGAATGGAATTAGTTGTATCTAATTGCTAGTGCTTAGAAGAAATATTACTGATTAAAGGTTATAAAGATGAAGTGGTAGGAGTTATGTTATAGATGTTCTTTTTTCTTGTCTTGTCCCATACAAATGGATATGTATAGGTCATTCATAAGGAGGAAAAAATGAATTCTACAATTATTATTGTTGGCATTCTTGCTTTGGTTTTTATTTTTCTTGTTTTTGGTGTTTCTGCTAAACCAATACGTTTTATAGGGAAAGCACTCTTTCATGTCACTTTAGGTATAGCGTTACTATTTATTGTGAATGTTGCAGGGACATATTTCGATTTTCATATTCCAATTAACATGGGCACAGCTACAGTATCAAGTTTATTAGGGGTGCCAGGTGTTGCTGCATTAGTGATTATTAAGCTATATATAATGCCAAGATAAATTTATTTTGGCATTTTTTAAAAAAGCGTTGACTTATCGATTAGTAATATGATAAATTAATAAGCGTCGTCAGGAACGAAAGAAAAAAGTTGTTGACAGATTCAAGTCAAAATGTTAAATTATAAAAGTCGCTGAAACGCGGCA
>NZ_JAFEMR010000048.1:0-11721 GCF_016892495.1 Bacillus sp. RIT 809
ATCACTACGGTCCTTTTCTCTCTCTTATGCAAACACTATGACTGTGTAACTTTATTAGAAACAAGTAATTTTTCAATACATATAGGTAACATATCTAATAGCGTTTCAAATGCGTAATTTACGTCCAGACGCTCCGTCCATTGATGTGCATCTTTTCCTACCGGCCCCATATTTAATACTGGAACGTCAAACTCTTCTAATTCCTGAAGTGGAATTGAATAACCTTTATCCCATAATGGCATATTGTCTACAAGAGAACTCATTGAGTCCAATGGGTTTTGTAAGCCCACATAGCTCAAGTCTGAAATTCCTCCAAAATAATTTTGATTTTCAAATGTAATGCTATGATTATAGTGGGCATACTTTTCCATTTCTACAACTACCTCTTTAATTAAAGGATTGTTGCGTGAACTCACAGCTGGATAGTATGGCGGAGCAAAGAAAAGTACAATCATCGGAGCCTTTTCTTTACATAAGATAGATAATTTGTCTACTAAATCAATGGTTACCGCACGATCATCTTTATCTTCTCTATTTTTTATAATATTAGATTGAATTTCATCTATTTTTTCTCTTCCATGTTGTTCAATTGCATAAGTGATAAGCTCTTCATACGTTAATACATTTACTTTGAGATTAGGCGGTATGAACGGATTATGCTTAGAAAAATGATACGCTCGCTCCTCATACGATTCTTCGATTTTCTCTGCTACTTTCGTTACTTTTTGACGTAATAATGAAACTACATCTGTCATCGTTTTTTCTAGTAAAAACAAGTTAAATAATGTGACAGCACGATGAGGAATTTGTACAGAATAATCCTCCTTTAAATCTCTTTGAAGCAAGTTAGTTGGTGGTGGACTCGCTTCACCATCTACAATATCACAAAGGTCCGTATTCAACTCTAATTCTGCTGTTAATAATGCAGCCATATAACTCCCATTTAATCCTGCAAAAGGTTCGCCTACATGTGTCTCTTTTCCATAGCAAAGGAAACCAGGTAACACCTTACCAATAGAACCAGTATAAATATACTTATTTTGGTCACCAGGATGCCTTGAAAACATAGGCTCTGAATTTAGAACCGTTTTATACTCTAAGTCATGTTCTCTTGCTAAGTCTAATAATCTCGGAACAGCAGCCCTCATCCCTACAGAGTTCACTTCTTCATCTGGAACAGCTAATAAAAGAACATTCCCATCAAATTTTCCTTCACAAGCTTGCTCAACCATTGCCATTTGTAAAGCTAGACCACATTTCATATCCATTGTTCCTCTACCAAATAGCCAATCTCCTTGTTCTATATCTTCACGTACATGATCTGGTAGCTCATCTTTATGAGAATAAAACATAGATGTTAGCTTTTTAGGGTTAAATGCATCTTCTTTCCACACTCCGTAATCTTGTACATCTACAACATCAAAGTGACTAACAAGAATTACGGTATTTTTCGTACTATCACTTTTCTTTACTAGCGCTGTAACAAAATATCTTCCATCCCCGGTCGGATTTTTTTGCAAATGATGCGGATTTTGTTTGAAATACTGTAAGTCTGATAATTGTCCTACAACAAAGTCTGGTAATATAACTTCAGCTTCTGAACCTGTAATACTAGGAATTTCAACAAGATTGCTTAATAATTGCACTAATTGTTCTTTTGATTGCCACTTTGACATATAAATCCCCCTATTTTTCCGCATTATGAAAATCAATTCCAATATATGAATAAAAAATGACGACAGCTATCAAAATTATAATTCTGATGTACTGCCGATTTTTATTGATATTTCATGAGCTGCTTGTTTTACCTTACTAATAAGAAAAGATAGTCGATCATCATTAATGCGATGACTAATTAACCCAACACTTAATGCTCCTACTACTTTATGATTAAATCCGATAATAGGTGCAGCTACTGAAGCTGTCCCTTCTGTTTTTTCACCATAACTGACAGCATATCCTTCATTTCTTATTTGCTTTATTTGATCGAAAAGAATTTGCTTTTGTTCTGGTAAAGAAGAAAGTAAATGTTCTACAATGTGTTCCATTTCATTCGTGTTCATATTGGCAAGCATCGTTTTATTTGCGGCGCCAATTGAAAGTGGAATCTGTTCCCCTAAGTTATCGATAACTCGAATTTTTAAAGGGCTATCAATTCTTTCAATGATAATAGAATGTGTTCCATTTGGAATGTTCAAATAAACACTTTCTTCAACTTCAGAGGCCAAACGCTTCATTACTTCTCTTGCAACAGATCTGTAGTCTACCTTCTCCAATTGACGTAATCCTATTTCCATCCACATTGGCCCAATCTTGTACTGTTTTGTTTCTGAAATTTGCGTAACTAACCCATGCTCCATCAAAGAGTTCAGTAACCTATGTACTGTACTAACCGGGAGATGTGTTCTATCAGCTATATCAGAAATAGCCCAATACTCTTTTTCATTTGTAGAATTCAGTAACTTAATAATACCTATCGCTCGATCAATGGACTGTACCATAACTCGCCTCAACTTTACTTGTAGTATGTTTAGCCTAATTAACTATCAATTTAACAAAAATTCAAACTGAAATCAATTAATTTATTTAATTTTCTAAAAATAGAGATATAACACTATCAAAAAAATGAAAACGTAAACAAAAAAATATTGACTTTTCTTTTTAATTATCTGAAAATTAGAACAAGATTTCACATCACGGAATACATTCCATAATACGGAAAAATATCAATCTTCATACTACCAATTATGAAAGTGAGGAAAACAATGACGCAAGTAAACAATACAAACAATGAATTAAAGCGCACGATGAAAGGTAGACATTTATTCATGATTGCACTCGGTGGTGTGATTGGAACGGGGTTATTTAACGGATCTGGTTTTATTATAAGTCAAGCTGGACCTGGTGGATCCGTACTTGCCTTTATGGCCGGTGGATTATTAATGTATCTCGTTATGCTATGTCTTGGTGAGCTTGCTGTAGCAATGCCAGTTTCAGGTTCCTTCCAGGAATATGCCACTAAGTTCATCAATCCCGCAACTGGATTTACCATCGGATGGTTGTATTGGCTAAGCTGGGCGAATACGACTGGTCTTGAATTTACAACTGCTGGTATTACAATGCAGCGATGGTTTCCTGATATTCCTGTCTGGGTTTGGTGTTTAATATTTGGTGTTACAATATTCACTATTAACGCATTATCTGCTCGTAGTTATGCAGAAACAGAATTTTGGTTTTCAAGTATAAAAGTATCTGCCATTATCGCTTTCATTATTCTTGGCGGCGCCGCTATGTTCGGTTTTATTGATTTAAAAGGAAACGAACCCGCTCCGCTTCTTTCAAATTTCGTAAATCATGGTGGTTTATTCCCAAATGGACTTGCCGCTATTCTTTTAACAATGGTTACAGTCAATTATTCCTTCCAAGGTACAGAACTTGTTGGAATCGCAGCAGGTGAAAGTGAAGATCCAGCAAAGACTTTACCTCGTTCTATTAGAAATATAATATGGCGCACGATGTTTTTCTTCGTCTTAGCAATCTTTGTTCTCGTGGCTTTAATTCCTTGGGAAGAGGCAGGATTAACAAAGAGTCCGTTTGTTGCTGTATTTGATAATATAGGTATTCCATATGCAGCTGATATTATGAACTTTGTTATTCTTACTGCTGTTCTTTCTGTCGCAAACTCAGGACTGTACGCCGCAACTCGAATGCTTTGGTCATTATCAAAAAATGATATGGCTCCAGCCTTTTTAAAGAAATTATCATCACGAGGGATACCTCTAAACGCTTTACTCTTGACGATAGCTATTTCTGCTTTTTCTCTTTTGACAAGCGTTGTAGCTGCTGAAACGGTTTACTTATGGCTGATTTCAATTTCTGGAGTCATTACAATTATTGTTTGGATGTCAATTTGTGTTTCTCAATTCTTTTTCCGTAAACATTATTTAGCCGAAGGTGGAAAATTAGAAGACTTAAAATTTAAAACTCCACTTTATCCACTTGTACCAATTCTTGGTTTTGGATTGTATGGCATTATATTAATAAGTCTTATCTTTATCCCAAGTCAGAGACTAGGAATCTATTGCACTGTACCATTTATCATCTTTTGCTACACCTACTATCACTTTAAGATAAAGAAAAGAATTGCTACTAACACTCATACAGAGACTAAAATTAGCGAAACTTCTTAATACTATACTTAAAAGCCCGCACATTGCTTTTACTTCATGTGCGGGCTTTTCTCATTGCTTTATTCATTTTTCCAGGTCCCCTATTCCCCCTTACTATTGCAAGGATTATTTAGGCGAACTATAAGTTGAAGAGTTATCCTCAAACGAGTCAGTATTGCTATACCCCTTAGCTCAGATTTCAATTGTATCTTGCTTTTGTTTCCCAAGTTCTGCGAAGAATGATGTCGGTATCGTTAATGTAGTAAATGCTACACCAGCAATTATGATTTTTTACTGTTCATAAGTTGCTGATTTTCCTTACTATTACTCTTTTGTTTTGATATATTAAATACATACTACGTCACATTAAAAATTAAAAGACAGACAGGAGTTAGATACGATGATAAAAGGTTTCGGAGGAATATTTTGGAGAACTAAGAATCTTGATGTTATAAAAAAATGGTACAGTGAAGTGTTGAAGATTGAAATAGAAAATTGGAATGGGACTGTGATTAAACCCGAATTAGGAACTGAGACTATCTTTTCTTTCTTTGCCGAAAATGACAGTTATTTTCCTACAGAACAACAAGTGATGTTAAATTTCCAAGTACATAATCTAAACGAGACTATTCAGCATCTTGAACAAATTGGTGTACCTCTTGAAAAGAAAGAAGAGATTAGTGAATTTGGAAAGTTTATTTGGATTAAAGATCCTGAAGGTCGATTGATCGAACTTTGGGAGAAATAGCCGGTTGTAATCATTTGCTATTAAGCTAACAGGTGCTTTAGTTCAATAAAAAAGTTGATTCCTTTGAAGTGCACCTTCGTTTATTAGACACAGTCTAACAATCGGAGGTGCACTTTTTTAATCTAAATTAATACTTTTAATAAAATCAAAATGATTTTCATCAGCTAATTTATCGATATAACCTGTTATATACAGATTTGCTTTAGATACTTCTGTATTCTTAAACTCAGAATAAAAATCAGGAGAAAATGATACTTCTAAAACAATACTATCCCCAGGTTTAATGTTTAACTTATTACCTTTAGCTAACACTCTAAATGGATTTGTTGTTTGTCCAGATTTTGTAGGTGATTTAGGAAATGAAAACATAACATTATTTTGTGCAATAACATAATCGGTATTATTAGTCATTTTTATTTTATAAGATATTTCAGTGTTCATATTAATATTTTTAGAAATTAATTCATACACTATTCCATTTTCAATATCTGCTTGTTTAAAAGTAATATTATTTTTACTAGAACAAGCACTCAAAATAAAAAACAAAACCAATATGATTATTCCACATTCTTTTTTCATTGATTTATTACCACCTATCAGTAAACACTATATTCTCTTTGGATTGTCATACCATTTGAAACGTACGTAACACTAATGGTACTCTAAAATCTAGAATTAGAACCGATAATGACAGTAGCGTCCAGTTCCTTGTTTCTAGCCACTTTCGTGCTAAGCCCAGCACCAGCAAAGATTTCAAAGGCCTGGGGTGCCTGAACTTCGCTTGTCTCTATCAAAAGATGTCCATCCAAAGCTAACCAAAGTAATGCTTCTTCTGCCACTCTTCGCAGAATGTTAAGACCATCCTCACCTCCGTCAAGCGTCACATTTGGTTCATGTAGGCGTGCCTCCCTGGGGAGAAACTTTATTATTTCGGTAGGAACGTAAGGTACGTTCGCAACTAGGATATTTACATGGCCCTTAAGTGAGTGGGGTAGAGCTTTATACAAGTCACCTTCAAATGCATGACCGCCAAAATTCGTTACATTGCGGCCAGCGCATTGCACTGCGATAGGGTCAATGTCAACAGAATACAATTCCACTCGTCCCAAAGCTGCTGCCAGTGCAGCGCCCACAGCACCTGATCCACAGCATAGGTCAACAATGATATCACTAGAACGTGACAGAGCCTCTGTTTGATGAACAAGGAACTCGGTACGTTTACGCGGTACAAAAACGCCTCGATCCACTTCTATTCGTAGACCACAAAACTCCGTCCATCCAACAACATATTCCAGAGGTAAACCGTTGACTCGCATTTCTACCATTTTCATAAGGTCCTCTGGAGTTAGTGCCTCTAAAATAAGTAACCGGGTCTCATCTTCTGCGAAAACACAACCGGCGCTCCGAAGCTTGCTAACTATATATTCTTCCATTTTCATATCCAAAGAGAAATTTGTTTTATTCTCTATATTATCTCACCACTTTTGATAAAGTTTGTTTGTAATTCAAAATTCGTTAAAAATAGCTAATATCCTTCTTCAATAATCCGGCTCTTACATAAACCGTAATTTGATGGACATATTCTTCTATGACCACCTCTTTCCCTTCTATATAGAGTACTCTTTTCAATTTCTGTTTTCGTCAAATCTAATTAACAGAGATATAAACGAAAATACATATTTTTACACTATTTCGATTTATATATACAAACTATAATTTTAACGTTTTGGGCTATTTGCTTTGCTTAAGTTGATGGGTACTACCCCATACCCATCAACTTAAGATCTCATAATACCCCAAAACGAAAATTCTATTCATTTTTGACTACTGATAAGTGGGGGGATGTTAACTACAAAACCTCTGACTGGAGTAGCGCCCCATCGCCATCAAGCTAAAAAATTGTATCCATTATTGACTTCCCTTTGACTGTATTTAATATACTGGAATCTATTTTTCAAACTTAGATGTTGCGTTCCCTGCTAAATAAAATCCCCTAACTTATCCCCAAATGTAGCAAAGTTAGGGGATTTTATTAGTATCGCGTCTTTCTTACAAATTGCTTAACTTTATGTCACATCAAAAGGCATTTTATGAAAACACAAAGAATTAGTACATATCGAAGTATTTTTCGTTGAAGGAGTGATTATGTTGAAGTATTTAACAAAGTCGAAAAATTCATCAACAGGTCTGAGGAGGTTTTTAGAATCCCATCCGTTAACTTCATTTTTTGTAATGGCATATTTATTCTCATGGGTTGTATTAATTCCATTTATCTTATCTCAATGGGGTATTTTTCCTAAAACAAAATCGTTTGATATGTTCTTTATTGCCAATGCATTTGTAGGACCTATGTTAGCGGCATATATCATGTTTCGAGCTATTGAAGGCAAAGAATCATGGAAAAACATTAGAAAAAGCATCAGACAGACTAAAGTTGGTTTAAAGTGGTACTTGTTTACTCTTATCGTCCTCCCTGCTGTGATGTTTCTGGGGATGGTGATATTAAATGGAGGGATACCCACTTTCCAAGGTCTTACTTCTAAATTTTTTGTGACCTATCCCATCTATTTTGTAGCTGTCTTCTTTGGAGGTGGACCACTCCCTGAGGAAATCGGATGGCGGGGGTTCGCCTTGCCTCGATTACAGTCGAAATTTGGACCATTAAAAGCAACATTACTACTGGGTGTTTTGTGGGCTTTTTGGCATCTTCCACATTTCTTAACGGTTGCACAAAAGGGCGGACCAGGTTCTGACCTTTCTCTCCTTTATTTTCATTTGCCGCTTTTTATTTTGCTGTGTTTGCCGGTTTCTATTATTCTCACTTGGATGTATAACTGCCATCGCGGTAACTTATTTATTGTCATGCTGGCTCATACGAGTATAAATACGTTTAGCTTGATACAACCTTATTCGACCAACCCTGTTTTGAAAAATTCGGATTTATTTGTCGGGATAGGATTAGGCTTTGTTGCTTTGCTTGTTCTTATTTTCACACGAGGCAATCTTGGATATAAACAAACTTCTCATGAAGTAGGATTCAGTAACAATGAAAATATAAGTAAATAACTTGTTCTAATAGGGGTACCGCCACATCGCTATCAAGCTAAGAAATACAAATACCCCCAAAATGAGAAAATTGTACATCTTCATGTGAAAATGTACAATTTTCTCATTTTGGGGGTGTTATAAAATTCTTAAGTTGATGGGCATGGGGTACTACCCCTCTTTGAAATATTTCAGTTCAAAATGAAATAACATTTCGACATAAAATATCAATCTATCTATACATTACGACAACAGCCTTAGATAACTGAATTTTCAGTATACTAAATGATATTACTCAAACAACCTCGAATATTGTAATACAGTGAAACTTTAATCAGTGGGTTTTTTTTCATCCCCCACTGATTATTAGCCCTCACCAATCGGGCGTTTACGGGCAGCCCGACTCCCACCTAACTTCTTTGCTCCATCCGAATTTTGAAGTGGGAGTTTTACTACCCGCAAATAGCGGGATAAATATACATAAGGAGGTTGATCTATTTTATTTCGTTCATTTACAAATGGATGTGTTGCCCTTGTGCAGCGTTTCTTACCAGAACCGTTTATTTTATCATGCTTATTAACCGTTTTCGTTATCTTCTTCGGCATGTTTGCAACGCACCAAACATCAGTTGAAATGATTACGCATTGGGGCAATGGCATTTGGGGACTTCTCGCCTTTTCTATGCAAATGGCTCTTGTACTCGTGACAGAATCTGCATTAGCAAACGCTCCTCTTATTAAAAAAGGATTAACGAAAGCAGCGAAACTACCGAAAACGAATGGACAAGGTATTATTGCAATTTCAATCGTAAGTTTACTAGGAGCGTACATAAACTGGGGATTTGGTATTGTTGTATCTGTTTTATATGCAAAAGAAGTGGCAAGACAGTTAGAAGGATTAGATTATAGGTTGGCAATTGCTTCTTCCTACTCTGGATTTCTCATTTGGCATGCAGGCCTTTCTGCTTCTATCCCTCTTACGTTAGCAACAGGCGGCGAAACGTTAATCAAAACGACCGCTGGAAGTATTAAAGAAGCGATTCCAATAACAGAAACGTTATTCTCACCATACGCTCTCGTTCCAGTTCTTATCTTTCTCGTTACGATGCCTCTCATTAATAAAGCAATGCATCCAGATGAAAAACATACGATTACAGTAGACCCTAGCGTGTTCCATGAAGAGGCTGCCGCTCAAGAAGTAGAGCAAAAAACATTCGCTGAAAAAATGGAAAATAGTATGATTATTACACTTTGCATCGGGTTATTAGGTCTTATTTATATTTTTAACTATTTTAGTACGAAAGGCTTTAACCTTACACTTGATATCGTTATTTTTATGTTATTGATTGCCGGTCTTATTTTCCACCGTACACCGATTCAATATATTCGCGCTTTCTCTGACTCAACTAAGAGTGCTTCAGGCATTTTACTTCAGTTTCCGTTCTATGCTGGAATTATGGGGATGATGATTGGAGTAAATAGTGAAGGGCTTTCGCTTGGAGGAGCTATTTCTACTTTCTTTATTAGTATTTCAAATGAAACCACATTCCCGCTCTTTACATTTTTAAGTGCTGGCATTGTAAATATTTTCGTTCCATCTGGAGGCGGTCAATGGGCAGTGCAAGCACCAATTATGATTCCAGCTGGCGCTGAACTTGGTGTACCTGCCGCGAAAACAGCGATGGCAATTGCATGGGGCGATGCTTGGACAAATTTAATTCAACCTTTTTGGGCATTACCGGCATTAGCGATAGCTGGTTTAGGCGCTCGTGATATTATGGGATTTTGTGTTGTTAACTTACTATATGCAGGATTTATCATTAGTCTATGTTTCTTATTTATTTAAACGAAAAGCTAGTTTTATACTAGCTTTTTTATATAATAAATCATTCGTTATCTATACAGCTTATTACCTTCCTCCACTCTACCTCTGCATGATTTAATGCTTCATATGTAAACAAATCTTCACACACTTTTCCAATCATATGAGGATTGTTCTTAAGGAAATTCCACTGCAATACTTTAGGAAGAAAATATGTTTCATATTCTTTACTTCCCTTTATTACCTCATCAACTTCTCTTTCACAAATTCCTCTTATTAAATAATCATTTCTTAATTGTATTTGAATTTGTTGAAACGTTTCGCTGTATTTCTTCAATTGGACTAAACAATTAATATACGTACGCAAAAGTTCGTCATCACAATTGCAACACTTTATAATACGATCTATTTCATTCATAATGTACGAGCCTTTTCTTCTATTTGTAATAGCCATTTTTCACGCTTCTCTAGTTTACTCGTTTTCACAGATTGAAACACTGACCGTTTTATATCGCGAATACCACAAAAACGTAAAACCCCTCGTTTCATCATAATCCAATCCGCTGATCGATATAATAGGGCCACATACCATAACGGTGAGTCTAACGTATTAATAACCCACGCCTTCTTTCCTTTCAATAACCCTTTTGGTAATGACCCCTCATATTTATAAGCAAATCCAGCTACAAAAATACGATCGATAAATCCTTTTAAAATAGCAGGCATGCCCCACCACCATATCGGATATATGAAAAGAAGAATATCCGCCGCTTTCACTAATTCTCTATATCGCTTCGTCTCTTCTTCATTTAGTAAATCACGTCTTTTCTTCTCTTCATTAAATACAAGCACTGGATCAAATTGTTCTTTATGTAAATCAAGTAGCGTAACAGAATGATTTGTTTCCCCAAGTCCTTTTTGCACATGCTCTAAAATTGCCCCGTTTAGGCTTGAAGGATTAGGATGAGCGTATATAATTAGTACGTTCACTACAAAACAACTCCCTCTTTAATTAAAGTTTCCCCTTCTTTAACATCTTCTCTACGATTTGCACATTTTTCGAACCTTGTAACAAACGATTTAATACTGTTAGTAACTCGTCTTTTTCTAAACCTTTCAATTGCTCTTTAACTGTACTCTCGCCAGCACCTTGAATATCATACACAACCGCCGCCATATGCTTACAATAATTTTCGTACGGACACTCGCAGCTACTTTCTGCAAAATCTTCAAGATCAATAACTACTTCATAATTTCCTGCATTACCAGTCACAAAAGCAAATACTTTATTATCATGTACTTCAACATCTTCTACATGTCCCTCTTCATAATATTCATAACCTCTATCAACAATGTATTTCGGAATATACCTATGTAGTTCTTTTAATAAATATGCGTACATAACAACACCTCTTCCTTTAATTCCCTTTTGACTTCCAAAATCCTGCATGTTATTCTAATAACTGTCAAGTAGCGAGTCTACGTGACAAACGACTGACACCTATTCGGCGGAGGTGTCTCTTTTCATTTGCAGCCGATATGAAGTGCCTCTTTCAGGCACATTCAATCTTTGACACTACACACTCAACACCATTCCCTGTATCAGGCTGCTTTAGCAGTCTTTTACGCTACATACTTCGTTATTTCAAGACAAAAAGAGAGCTTAGCTCCCTTTTCCCGCTTTATAAAATACCCCTTTTTCAGCATAGCGATATTCATCATCAGCTAAAGTAATTTTCCCATCCAGTTTGAGTTCATCTAATAGTCTTGATAAATAAAATTGATGTAACATTTTTTTAGTGAATTTTCCTTCATGATGCGAAACGATATGTTCTTGAATATCTAACAATGATATTGGCTTATCTTGCTCTATCATATATTCATAAACTGTACTACGCAGTTTTACGTATTTTTCGAGTGTCACAGTACTTCGCAAC
>NZ_JAFEMR010000049.1:0-11208 GCF_016892495.1 Bacillus sp. RIT 809
GATTGATCCTATAGGATTGGGGTTGTATGCGCGAGCTTATACATATCAGGATTGGAAACGATTCCAAAACCAATGGGGAAAAGCATTGTCGAAGGCTGATGTTAATATTAAAGTACATGTTAAAATTGGTGGAATGGGTACAATTAAGTAACAAGAACTCAAAATAATAATTTTTTAGGCACTTCTTGGGTAGTACCACATTACCATCAACTTAAGAATTCAAAATTACCCATCGCTGTCAAGCTAAGTTTATATAGTACCCCCTAAACGAAAAAATGAGCTTTTTTATTATAAGTTAGCACAAAATTTTATTCTTGGGTACTATAAAATTTTAGCTTGATGGCTAAGTGACGGTACCCCTACTTAAAATGAATAGTATGTTCACTCTCCAATTAGATGAGTATGATATATTTAAAAAATGCCGATATACTTTCGACCAAGTAAAAAAGCGCCCTGTTTACAGGGCACTTCACTCCAACATAATGACTAATATTAGCAGTTGGGTATAATGTTGTTCCTCCAATTGAAACCTTTATTTCATTTGTTAATGGAACATTTTGGCTCACCCATACACATAAAGCGACTAAATCTTTTGCTTGGTATTTACTGGTTCGTTTTACAAAACCAACATCTCTAGCAAGATCCCGTAAGGTATTTGGAGATAAAAAGCTTTGAATCTCTTGAGCAAATAGTTGTAATTCGTCAGACACAGAAACAGACATAAAAACGCCATCCTTTCCTGTGATTCTACAGAAAGAATAGCGTATTTTTTCAATAATGAGTTCTTTTATTGAAAAGCTTTGGTTCTATATCATAGATAAAAGGGCAACCAGTGCTAAAATAGCTGGAAGTCCTTGTTTCACAATAATTGATTTATTAGATGTGAAGCCTCCGAAAATAGCTGCTACCACCACACAAATTACGAAAAATAATTGAACCATATAACCAATTGGGTTGGGCCCAAGTATAAGTCCCCAAATGAGACCAGCGGCTAAAAATCCATTATATAAACCTTGGTTTGCAAACATAGCGGCTACGTTTCGATCTCCTTCTAAATGCTTCGGTAATTTGAAAGCACGTTTTGCTACTTTTGAATCAATAAAAAACATTTCGAGGATCATGATAAATAAATGTTCTAATGCTACGATCCCGACTAAAATAGCTGCGATTATTTCCACACCATTCTGCCCCCTCTACTCCCTAATATCAGTTTTATACTATTTCCATTGTGCAATTCTATCAACAGGGAGACGGTATGAAGCATATCCTTCATCGGCTGCTTTACCGATAGATAGAAGCATAACTGGTACATAGCGCTCTTTTTCCAATCCAAAGATTGCAGCGATATTTTCCTTGTCATAACCCCCGATTGGATTTGTATCATATCCATGTGCACGTGCTGTCAGCATTAACTGCATGGAGACAAGCCCTGCGTCAATCAGAATAGTTTCGCGATTTTCTTGGACTGGAAGCTTTTCAAAATGTGCAGTCAATGCTTGTACTTGTCTGTCTTTTACCTCTTGCGGCATATATCCTAGCTTAACAGCTTTTGAATATATTTCTTCTATATAGTCACCGTTGTCCATATCTGCAAATACTGCTATAACGGCAGATGAAGTAGAAACTTGTGATTGATTGAATTTAGCGAGTTTTGCAAGCTTTTCTTTTCCCTCCGAGCTTTCGATAACAAGGAAGCGCCATGGCTGTGCATTAACTGAGGATGGTGCCGTAGTAGCTTCCTTTAATATTTCAGCCATCTCTTCTTTGCTGATTTTGACTGTTGGATCATAATTACGTATGGATCGACGTCCTTTCATTATTTTCATAAAATCATTTATTTTTAATGTAGATCCCATTTATAAACACTCCTCTATCCTTTAATATTCTCTACATTTTTTTGCATCTGTGATAGAACATGAATAAGTACATTGCGTTCTTCTACACTGATATTTACGAGCATTTCCTTCATAAAACGTTCCTTTTCTTTCTTGGAAGACTCGATTCGTTCTCGTCCTTGCTCAGATAACCGAACAAGCGTTATACGGTTATCCTCAGGCTTCTTTCTTATTAAAAAATAGTTGACGTATCAATAATTGATACGTCAACTAATATACATCTCTCTTTTTAGTTTTGCAAGTTTTTTTGCTCAATTAGTTTTATTTTGTTCCAGCAGCTTTAAATTAATTCACAACATCAGTTCGCATTTCTAGAAATCATAGTTATTTTAAGTTTATTCTGATAATAATATTTAGCTAAATATATAAAGGAATTGAGTTATATCACCATCAAGTTAAAAAAATTAGTTTTTTCTACAAACAGATATTTTATGTTTTTTATAGTAATGAAACTCATTTTTATTGTTTTGGGGGCAATCCATTTTGTTAGCTTGATGGACATGGGATAGTACCAGCCAAGCTGTTACTACCCGCAATAAAGGAATGTCAAGATTGCAATAATATATTTAATTTTAACACTTCAAACACGCATCCCCCTCGAGGCTGCTTAATCTCTAATATTAATTAACAAAGGTCTCATTACTTTCAATGAGACCTTTCAATGTTGCCTATTTTTTACGACGTACTACAAAAATACAAGTACCCACTGACGATACAATTGCCAAAATGGATAAGGTAATTGCTATTGTTTGCATATTACTTGTACCTGTATTCTCTTTCACACTAGATACTTGACCATGTTCTCCTGTGAGTGATGTACCTTTTGCAATCGTAGTAAGTGAATGCGGCTTCTCAGCTTTCTCATCGCCTGTCCATTCAACAATTTCTCCATCTTTATATTGTTGATATGCATTCCAAGCTATTTGTTGCTCTTTATCTGGATTTTTAGCAACGAAAGTAAATCGTTGGAACTGGCCAGGTAAAATCCCTTCTCCTGTTGCTTCCCATATTACAGTTTTAACTTTTCCAGCTGCATCTTTTTGTTCTTCCACTTTCCACCCTGGCACTGGCTCGTACTGTTGAAACTCAACTCCAGATGGTATTTTTAGTGTGACTTTTGTTGTTGCCATATTCTTTTCAACAGGTACCTTTATTGTATACGTCTCCCAAGAGCTAACGTCAGATGTTGCTGGTTTTACAGTCACATGAGCACTTACAGGTAACGAAAAAATTCCCATTGCAATTATTGTCACTATCATTGTTGTTCCTAATTTTTTTATACGTTTCATTTTCTTATAACTCCTTTTCCTCTGTAACTTCTCTTTATCCCGCTATTTGTGGGCTGTAAGACTCCCACCTCAAAATTCGGCTGGAACAAAGAAGTTAGGTGGGAGATCAACTGCCCGTAAAAGCCCGATTGGTGAAGGCTAATAATCAGTGGGGGGATGAACAATCCCCCACTGATTAAAGTTTCACTTTATCTGCCACCTACAATAAATTTATAATCTATATCGAAACTATCAAGGAATTTTGTTAACCCATGAACATGTATATTCCAGTTTCCTGTCATGTTAATATACATTCCTTCCGCTTCATATTCTCCCGGTGACACTGCCGAAACTTTAAATGAACCTTTGCCCATATTCATATCTAAAGATTGAGTCGTCAATACAATTTGTTCCATATCAGTAACAGGCTGTCCATTCTCATCCTTCAAAGTAATATGAAATGTATTCTGTCCTACCTTATTAGGACTTACATGTAAAGTAAGTTCATATCCATTATCTAATTGTTTACTCTCTGTAAAAGGTCCCGTAGGAGGCATCGGCGGCGTTTGTACATTTGTCATAAACGCTACGATTACAAAAACGATAATTCCAATGATAAACTCTACTTTCACCGTAGCTCCTAACCTTTGCTGCGCTCGCATTCTCCCTTTCACATAATGAATAATTCCCAATATCCCCATACACACGAATAAAAGTATCTTTGCTAATAAGGCCAATCCATACTTCGTATCAAATAGGGAATGGATCGTGGGAATAAAAAATGTACTGTTAAAAAGACCCGTTAATAAAATCACTATGACAGCACCTGTTGCCCACGGTGAAAAACGCTTAATCGCATCCCAATACATAGTCCACTTGTCATCCGCTTTACGTAAAAGAAGAACAATCGATGATAGCCCCCCAATCCATAACGAAGCTGCGAATAAATGTAGAAAGTCCATAACGACAGCAATTTCTTTAAACTTTAATCCATATGCATGACTATTGAAGGCTTTCATAACAAGTAACCCAATAAATAATACAATTGGAATGCTCCATACTTTAAACGACGAAAGCTTCTCACGCTTCACCGCAAAATATGTAACAATTATAAGCGTACTAATAAGAGCCATTTGAGTTATCCATACATAACCAAAAACAGATAGCTGTAATGTTTCTTTTAATAATATAGGATCGAATGCTTCTAACCATGAAACATCAGCATTTATTTTCGCCTGCAATGGTAGATTGAATAGTAAACTAATAAATATCCCAAATAATGATATCCATATTATTCTCTTACTCCTTGATTGAACTGGGGTTGCATTCCCTTTATACATAATAAGATTAAAGAATAGAACTCCTAAAAATAGTGAGAAACTTGTATATAGAACCCCACGTTCCATGATCATATCGATTTGCGGAACATAGCCCATCTCTTCTACTTGTATATCGTCTGTTCCCGCTTCTGCTAATCCAATCCGGAATGGAATAACTCCTTGAATCGGATGCCCGTCAGCTGAAATAGCTTTCCACTGAATAGAGTAAAGACCATTTTTGAGATTCTCTTTTAACCCAGCTTCTAATAATTTTTTGTTTTTCTTATCAATATGAGCATCTTTTAAATCTACTCTTTTACCTGAGGTATCTCTTACGAACAATGTATTAAAACTTGAAACTTGTATGTCCTCATCGAATTCAATTTTCACAATAGATGGTGCTTTCTTCAAAGTTTCATTTTCAGTAGGGTTTGATTTCACAACATACGCATGAGCAGATGTGCTTTTTGGTATCAATATGATAAACACGCACGCTATTAATAGCCATGCCCCTAACCTTCGCATTACTTTCACAATCATTTCACTTCTTTCTTTTTCGTCACTACACTTTCATTACTTTTTACTTCCCAAGTTTTATTTCTTGATAAAATATTAATCTGATTAAGTATAAGGATCTATTTAGTATCACTCTCTATTTATTCCTCACCTCTATACTTCCAATATAATAGTAGCTACCTTCATAGATATTACTAATATTTTTAAAGTTGATTATCATTATAGCATAAAATATATTTATGTAAGTTTCTAAAGAAGAAAAGTTATCGTGAATCATTTGTGAAAAAAATGTGAAATAAACTCCCATATAAAGAGAAATACACAAATTAAAAAGGTGTTACGTTATTACGTAACACCTTTTCTCAAGGATAAACTTCCTTTACTTCTCTTCCGGATAATCACAATACTCAATGATTGTTCCCTCTGTATCCGCTGGGTTAAGATAAATTAATCGTCTACCATGTTTATTAATTCGAAGGGTATGCTCTAACGTTCGAATGCCTTGTTCCTTTAATTCTTCTAAAGCTACATCTAAATCATCTACACGATACGCAACATGATGGACACCTTTCCCTTTTTGCTTTATAAATCGTGCTATTGGAGAAGTTGTATTATTCGTTGGCGCAAGTAATTCGATTCTATCACCATCAACTTCAAGAATAGCTACTTCGCTTTCAACACCGGGTGCTTCACTTACGTATCGATCTATTAAAGTTCCTGATAAAACCTTTTTATAAAAATGTATCGTACTATCTATATCACGAACTGCGATGCCGATATGATCAATTGTTTTTTTCATTTCATTTCCCCTACTACTTTATTTTTTCTCATTATTAATAGTAACAAAAAAAGTTATAGAATCAAATTCTATAACTTTTTAAATTCAACCTATTTTCTTATTCGCACTAGCTGCTGGTTGAACTTGATTTTTCGCTTTTAAAATGCTAATGCCATATCCGATAAATCCACCGATAATCGCTGGGAAGATCCAGCCTAATCCTACTTCCTGCATCGGAAGGAATTTAGTGAACACACGGCTTACTACTTCAATGTTAACTCCAGCTGCACTTAATCCATCAAATAAGCTGATGATAAACGTTACGATTAAACTCACTTGATAAACTTCAGCTCTTCCTTTGAATAATGAGTGGAAGAATGTTAAAAAAATCAACACGATTGCTAGTGGATAAATTGCTGTTAATACTGGAACAGAAACTGCGATTAATTGCGTTAATCCAACATTTGCAACAATAGCACTAAACACACATAACGTAATTGCAATTGCTTTGTAAGGAACATTTGGAAATAACTTATGGAAGAATGAAGAGCATGCTGATACAAGTCCCACACTTGTTGTTAAACAAGCAACTGTAATCATTAACCCTAATAATACTCCGCCATATGATCCGAAATAGTAGTTAGAAACTTTTGCTAATACTTCTCCGCCGTTTTCTAAATGTCCAAGCTTCGCAACGCTTGAAGCTCCCATATAAGAAAGAGCTGTATAAATAATTGCTAAAATAGATGCAGCGATCAGTGTTGCTTTTGCACAAACAACCATAATTTGTGTTTTCGTTTTCGCACCTTTTTCTTTAATTGCATTAATGATGATGATTCCGAATACGAATGATGCAAGCGTGTCCATCGTTAAGTATCCTTCTTGGAATCCTTTAAAGAATGCATGTGATGTATAAGCTTCCACTGGTGCTTGCATATCTCCAATCGGATGAATAAAAGCAACGATTACTAAAATACCGATGAATGTCAATTTAATTGGCGTTAATATTTTTCCAACAATATCGACAATTTTCGCAGGATTTAGCGAAAAAAAACAAGTGATGCTAAAGAATATAATTGTGAAAAGAATTAAAGGTGTAGAACCTAATCCCTCTGGCATAAAAGGCTTAAGACCAATTTCATAAGAAACATTTCCTGTTCTTGGTATTGCAAATAACGGACCGATTGCTAAGTATAAAACTGTTGTAAACACAATCCCAAACACTGGGTGAGCACGACTTGCTAATGACTGTAAATCATCTTTACCTGAAAAACCAAATGCTAATACACCTAGTAATGGTAAACCTACTCCTGTTACTAAAAATCCAGCGTTAGCAATCCATACATTCTCTCCTGCCGATTGACCTAGCATAGCTGGGAAAATTAAATTTCCTGCTCCAAAAAATAGTGCAAATAACATTAATCCAATAACTACTATGAACGAAAACGGTACTTTATTCGCCATAATATAACCCCCCATTCAAATTTCCTTATCTCATTTTCCAATTTTAACTAATTGAATTTTCTGAATATTTAATTTAAGTATCAACTATTCTTGAACTCATTATAGTTTGATATATAATATTTTGCAATACTATTTTCAAACTTTTCTTTTATTTTATAAATATACATTTTTTAACATAGGGAATAGACTAAAAAACCAACATGGTCACCCATGTTGGTTTTTACATTTACTATCATTATTTAAAATTTCGCTGCTACTTTCTTAACGTTCTCTAAACCTTCTTCAACAATTTGCTGTGAGCGATCTGGATATTGATTGTGTCCTTCAATTACAACTGTCTCTGGATTGGTAATTCCCCAGAACCCAAGTACGTTTGTAACGTAATTAACAGCCATTTCCATAGGAGCCATTTGTTCAGAAGAGTAATCTGAACCACGAGCGCCTAAAACAACTACTTTCTTATCACCAGCTAAACCTTCTGGACCGTTCGCTGTATATTTAAACGTTTTTCCAGCTTGAGAAAGATATGAAATATACGTAATTAATGGTGCTGGTACTGTAAAGTTCCATAATGGGAACGCAAATACAACCTTTTCAGCCTCTAAAAATTGATTTAAATATTTATCTACTGTAGCAACTGCCTTCTCTTCTTCAGCTGTTATCTCCATTCCTTGACTACGTTTATATCCACCTGAAATAGCGATATTTCCGTAATACGGAAGATCTAATGCAAATAAATCTAACTCCGTAATTTCTGTATTCGGATTTGCTTCCTTATAAGCACTTACAAATGTTTCATACATTTTTGAACTAATTGCTTGCTCCGCTGGACGATCGTTCGCTTTTACAAATAATACTTTTGACATAGTTTTATTCTCCTCTACTTTTGTATTTTCTTCTTTTTTACCAAATAATGAGCTAAATAATCCCATTCTCTTCACCTAAACTTTCTTATCATATTCATTATTCATCAGCATTAAAAATCTTATTCTAAGAAAAGGTTTCATCATGTCCTGCTGAAACTATCTCATTTAAATACATTATCTAAACCGAAGTTTTAACTTTTATTTATTTATTTAATTACCTTATGTAAGTGAGTATAGTACACCCACTTACTTTAGTCAAGTAACTTTTAAAAAAGAAAAATATCTCGGATTAAAAATATTAAATAAAGATATTTCCTCAGTCAAAATGATAAATTCAAAAACACATAAATACCTTGTATAATACAACTAGAAAGGGAAATTCATCTATAGAGAGGATTTATTAATGAGTACTTTAGAAAAGATTCAAACCTTTATCATTCTTGCAGCTGTTATATTTGGGGTTATATTAGGACAATTTAATATGATACATATGTATTCAGAAAAATTTATTGTCCCCTTCTTATTTTTAATGCTTTATGGATTATTCCTCAGCATCCCCTTAAAGGATATAAAAAATGGATTCCGCAACTTAAAATTCGCTGGAACAAGCCTAGGTATTAATTTTATATGGACACCTTTTCTCGCTTGGGGATTAGGCGCGTTATTTCTTTCAGATCACCCAGCACTTTGGGTTGGCTTTATTATGTTAATGGTTACTCCGTGTACAGATTGGTATTTAATTTTCACAGAGATCGCAAAAGGTAACGTCGCATTATCTACATCAATTCTACCGGTAAATTTAATTTTACAAGTATTATTGCTACCAATTTATTTGTTTTTATTTGCTGGTGTAATGAAAGCAGTAGAAATTTCTATTTTAGTAGAAAGTATTGTTATTGTACTTGTTTTACCATTTTTACTTGCACACGCTACAAAATTCATTATGCATAAAATGAAAAAAGCTGAAACACTTGAGAATAAACTCATTCCGTTTTTCAGCTCTGCTCAAATTGTATTTTTAAGTTTAGCAATATTAGCGATGTTTGCCTCACAAGGTAAGTATTTATTACAAAATATGAATGTTGTTTTATTGTTACTTATACCAGTATTACTGTTCTTCATGATTAACTTTATACTAGGACAGTTTGTAGGACGTATGATGCATTTATCCTATGAAGACACCGTAAGCCTAAGCTTAACAACATTAGCGAGAAACTCGCCTGTTGCACTCGCAATTGCTGTGACTGCTTTTCCAGACGAACCTCTTATTGCACTTGCCTTGGTCATTGGACCGTTAATTGAATTACCTGTGCTTGCTAGCATTTCGCAAATGTTGCTGCTTATTAAGAAAAAAAAGCAATATACATAATAAAAAACGTCCCACTGCGGGACGTTTTTTATTGTCGAGAAATTATAGAATTAACGATACTTATCGTCTCTTACTCATTAATAAAAATGATATAATAAAAGATTAACTTTTCGTTACATTAACAGAGCCTTTCTAATTAAAAATTATAGGAAAAGTAAATATAACGAAAGCTGCCCAAAATCCGTATACCGGCAAATACTTAGTAACGGCATCTTGGATAGTTGAAGGTCCGGATTTATTTTGTAGAAAACGCATATAGGAGAGCATAATCCAAATTAGATTTGCCCAGATAAGTATGTTTACTCCTAAAGCAGCAAGTCTATTAGGCGTAATCCCATAAGAAGAAAGTCTGAACACGATTGCTGACAAAGCCACACTGTCAATGATAAGTGCAAGAACAATTAAGGCAAAATTTATATAATCTGAAATGTTCTTTTTCTCGTCTGAGTCGCTCTCGATAATGGAAAATATGGTAACGGCCAATACACCAAGGAGTATTCCGTTGAAGACTATCAGGAAATTGCGGTCCAAGAATGGATTTTTCCCGACCCATATAACCGTTATTAGATAGAGCAACAATGTGATCAGGACAAGAGGACTAAAAATTTTAGCTATATATGGTGTAATATTCTTAGCAAGTTTCAGATTCATTGATACCAGGTATGCAGCCACAATAGCAAGAGCGGCAGCACCAAATAAAACAACATTACTAAAATAGAAGTCTTCTATATTCAAGTCAACAAACCTAAATAACTGCATGGTTAATGCTGCTAGTACCATTCCGCTAACTGCCATGCTGGCGTAGAGAATACAATACTCCAAATTAAATTTAATATAGGCTAATCTTGTACTGCCTTTTGAATATTCATTCCCTGTAAATGCAAGCCCTACCAATACCCATAAGAATATGGGAAAGTGTAAATAAGCAAGGATAATACTGTCTTTATAATTTAATGGCAGCGTATTAAGATACAACCCGGAAATTAGGAACAACGCTGCAAGGAAATAAATAATACTTTTTTTCGGAGTATTATTGTAAATAAAATAAGCAGCAATAAAGGGAATTACACCAAAAGCCAAGTTAATTGGAGCAATTGCTCCCTGTTCGACAAAATGGAAGATTATCCTGGTGCTTAGCCCTGCCAGAATAGCTAAAATGCCCATGAATAAGAAACCTTTTTGAAACAATGAAGGTTTTTCTGTATTTGCCGTCTCCTTGAAATGCAACCTTTCATACCAAGC
Organism: Bacillus sp. RIT 809; assembly: GCF_016892495.1. NCBI lineage: Bacteria > Bacillati > Bacillota > Bacilli > Caryophanales > Bacillaceae > Bacillus > Bacillus sp. RIT 809. The sequence goes on from NZ_JAFEMR010000049.1 coordinate 10,718, forward strand.
ACCTAGCACCTGGGAATCAGGGTTTTGGGCCCATGCTTGTGAGAATGACTTTTTAAAAGCTTTCGGGTCTTTTCTATACATTCTCTCCAGCTCATGAGGGTTATCAATATTTTCAATAATCAAATTGTTAATGTCCATAGTTATACCTCCCCTAATTTTAAAAATAACGTTGTTACCTTTTCCATAAAAAGCAACACACTTATTTATTCTGATTTTGATTTTAATATAAATTTTATCGTTTTGCAATAAACTTTTATTATTTTAGATAATATTTTTGTTGTTCATTTTCGTTCCAAGCAAAAACAAAAAGCATTCCTCATTCAAAGAAATGCTCTATAACTTTTTATAAACATCTGTGTAAGCTACTTTCAGTTGTTCTCTTCATTGCTTGTTTCCATTTTCTAATTTCTTATTTTTCCTTTATATAAAAGAAATGATCAAAATGATATAAACGTCCAATTTAATAGCATCTTTTCAAACAATTATTTCAA
>NZ_JAFEMR010000005.1:0-237720 GCF_016892495.1 Bacillus sp. RIT 809
CATTTGGTTGTTATCCATTATCGGCATCATGTTCGGCATTTGATTGTTATCCATTATCGGCATCGTGTTCGGCATTTGGTTGTTATCCATTATCGGCATCATGTTTGGCATTTGATTGTTATCCATTATCGGCATCATGTTTGGCATTTGGTTATTATCCATTATCGGCATTATATTTGGTGGTTGATTGTTATCCATTATTGGCATTATATTCGGCACTTGAATATTAGGCGGTATTACTTGCGGGATAATAACACTTTCTTTTGATACGTTTGGTGAGACTATGTTCCCTACATTCTCTTTCTTCACTTGCGGCGACACTATGCTTCCTACATTTTCTTTTTTCACTTGCGGCGACACTATATTCCCTACATTCTCTTTCTTCACTTGCGGCGACACTATACTTCCTACATTTTCTTTTTTCACTTGCGGTGAGACTATGCTTCCTACATTTTCTTTCTTCACTTGCGGTGACACTATATTCCCTACATTTTCTTTCTTCACTTGCGGTGACACTATGTTTCCTATATTTTCTTTTTTCACTTGCGGTGACACTATGTTTCCTATATTTTCTTTTTTCGTTTGCGGAGAAATGACGTTGTTAGGTTTCATTTTATTAATTTGAGGAGCAATTAACTCGCTTCCTTTTTTTATTACATCTGAAATTTTATATTCTTTTTTCGCTTTAATTGGCGGTTGCGGTGGCTGTGGCAATACATTAATGGAAAATTTAGTGTTCTCCTTCGTAGTCGGCTTTTGTTTTTCTATAACAGATGGTTTTTGAATGACTGACGGTTTTTCAACTGGTTTTTCGACTGGTTTTTCTTTTTGTGGCTGCACCTGTACTTCTTTTTGTGGTTTCACCTGTATTTCTTTTTGCGGTTTCACCTGTATTTCTTTTTGCGGTTTCACCTGTATTTCTTTTTGCGGTTTTACCTGCATTTCTTTTTGCGTTTGTTGCATAGCTGGCTGCTGTGTAATAGGTGCTGATTGATACGTAATCTCATCTTCATCTTCTATTCCGAGCGGGGTTGGTGTTGATGCAAACTCTTTTTGCTGTACCTCTTTTACATATTGTTTCGGGGGCGCTGAACCCGATCCAGTCTGTTGCTTCACATGAACGCTATTCGATGGCACTTTAATTTTCATCCCTGGCATAATTAGGTCTGGATTGCTAAGCTGTGTATTTGTTTTTTTTAGCGTCTCAAAATCCACTCCGTACTTTTTTGCAATTTTCCAAAGGGTCTCCCCTTTTTGCACGATATGAATTTTCAAATTTTCCCCCTCCTGTATAACTTATCTATAAGTAAAAAACACTTTGAAGTAACACTTTCTAAACAACATTAACTTCTTTTACTTTTATCACTTCTTCTATTTTCAATATGATTCGAAGTGGAATAAGCATAGAAAAATCGCAATGATTTCCTCAACACAATGTATGCCTCTTTCGTTCTTGTTATGATTATATGTACGAAAAAAAGCAACGAAAATTCCGCTGCTTTAAACACGCTCTAACATACGATTTAATGCAAGAACTGCCTCTTCTGTTACTTGTTTCTCCACACGAATAACGTTAATCTGTTCTCCTCTTTCTATGTTCTCAAGTGCCCATAATAGGTGAGGTAAGTCAATTCGGTTCATTGTTAAACAAGGACACATAAACGGATTTAGCGAAATAATTTCTTTATCAGGATGTTGCTGAATAATTCGGTTCACTAAATTCATCTCTGTACCAATCGCCCACTTACTTCCCGCTGGAGCAGCTTCAATCATATCAATGATATATTTCGTTGATCCTGCATAATCAGAAGCGGCAACAACTTCATAACAACATTCAGGGTGAACAATAATATTCATATCCGGATGATTTTTTCGCACATTTTCAATATTTTTCACAGTGAAATTTTGATGAACAGAACAATGGCCTTTCCATAAAATCACTTGAATTTCTTCTATATCTCCATCGTACTCTAACGAATCTGTATGCGGGTTCCACACTGCCATTTTTTCTAACGGAATACCTAAATCATACGCTGTATTTCTCCCTAAATGTTGGTCTGGTAAAAAGACGAGACGCTCTTTTTGTGTAAACGCCCAAGACACCATTTGTTTTGCATTAGAAGAGGTTACTGTTGCCCCTCCATTACGACCGCAAAACGCTTTGATCGCAGCTGTTGAATTTACATACGTTAATGGAATCATCGTATCCCCAAATAATTTCGTGAGCTCTTTCCACGCTCTTTCTGTTTGTTCAATATCTGCCATATCTGCCATAGAACAGCCGGCACGCATATCTGGTAAGATGACAATTTGATCATCTGTCGTTAACATATCTGCCGTTTCTGCCATAAAGTGCACACCACAAAACACAATATATTTTGCCTCTTTATTATTCGCTGCAACTTGCGCGAGTTGAAGTGAGTCCCCTGCTGAATCTGAAAATTGCACCACTTCATCTTTTTGATAATGATGTCCTGGAATAAATAGTAATGCCCCCATTTTTTCTTTAATTTCACGGACACGCTCTTCCATCTCTAATGTAGACATCGTTTGATAACGCTCTGGTAACATGACTTCGATTGGCTGAACTTTCTCTAAAATACCCATTTATGATTCTCCCCCTCTAAACCACTCTCATTAAGCCTCAATATTAAAACTAATATCAAGTGCTTTCACTGAATGTGTTAACGCTCCAAGTGAAATATAATCCACCCCTGTTTTTCCGTATTTTGATAAATCTTCAATTGTAATACCACCTGAAGCCTCCGTAACGATGGCACTTGGTACAATTTTTGAAAACTCACGAATCTCTTCTGGCGTACGATTATCGAACATAATAACATCTGCGCCGGCCTCTACCGCTTCTCTTACTTGCGCCTCTGTCTCTGTTTCGACTTCTACTTTCACCATATGTCCCAATCTTTCTTTCACCGATGTAACAGCTTTTGTAATCGAGCCAGCAAAAGCGATATGATTATCTTTAATCATGACACCATCATATAAACCGAATCTGTGGTTAAATCCGCCCCCGCATACTACCGCATATTTATCAAACATACGTAGTCCTGGCATCGTTTTTCTCGTATCACAAATGCGTGTATGACTGCTATCTAAAGCAAAAACCGCCTTACGTGTCATCGTCGCTATCCCGCTCATACGCTGAATAACGTTTAATATAACGCGCTCTGCCGTTAATAATGATGCGATTGGGCCTTGCACGGTTGCAATTATTTCGCCTTTTTCTACAAGATCCCCATCTTTTTTATGAAGTTCAACTTCAATTCTCTGATCAATTAATTTAAATCCTTCTTCAATTACTAAGCGCCCTGCAAATACCCCTGTATCCTTTACAAGAAACGTTCCTTTCGCAAGTGCATTATCGGGAAAGATAAGCTGAGATGTTACATCTCTTTCTCCTATATCTTCTAGAAAAAATCGATTTAATGCTTCCTTAACTTTTAACGTATTCATAAAACCCCTCTTCCCCTTATTAAACAAGTTGTAGTTTTCTTCTCACTCGGATAATCTCTTTTTTTACGCTATTTCTTTCTGGATAATCAATGCGATAATGACCACCAATACTGTCTTCTCTTTGCAAAGCTGATACTGTTATAAGCTCACAAACTGTTAACATATTAATAAGCGTTATCTCTTCATTTGTAAGTGCATCATATTGTAAGATCATATTTAGCACACCGTACCTACTAAACCATCTCTTAACATATGATAAATTTTTCTCAGTTCGCACAATCCCAACATGCTTCATCATGTATTCTTGTATTTCTTCTTTCAGCGGTAAATCATTAAGAGCTATAAAACTTTTCCCTCTCTCTTCCGGCACATTTTTTCTTTCCTCTGCTGGTTTAGCTGAAATGTGTTTTCCTATTCGTCTTCCAAACACAAGACCTTCTAATAATGAATTACTCGCCAATCTATTCGCACCATGAACTCCATTACAAGCCACTTCACCGACCGCATATAAGTTTGAAATGGACGTCTCTCCGTCACAATTCGTCTTCACGCCGCCCATATGAAAATGAGCACCCGGTACGACCGGAATAAGGTTTCCTTTTAAATCAACGCCATTCTTTTTACATAATGATGAGACGGTTGGAAAACGTTGTTCAAAGTTTTGAATGGCTTCGATGTTTAAGTACACTGTTTCACCCGCAAGGAGTTGTTCATGAATAGCCCTTGCCACTACATCACGCGGTGCGAGATCTTTCCCGGGATGTATATCCATCATAAAACGCTGTCCTTTTCCATTTATAAGGACAGCTCCTTCACCACGGACTGCTTCAGAAACGAGACCACAACATCGCCCGTCCACGTATAACATCGTCGGATGAAATTGTACAAATTCTAAATCAACAAGTTCTCCCCCAGCTCGATATATCATCGCAAGTCCATCGCCTGTAATTGTCTCATCATTCGATGTAAAGGCGTACAAATCACCTATTCCTCCTGATGCTAACACCGTATTATCAGCATAGTAACGCTTCAGCTTCCCTTCACTATTTCGCGTTAAAGCTCCTATGCATTTATTATTTTCTATAATAAAATCGAGCACCATTTCATGCTCAACAACAGTAACATTCGGAACTACTTCTTGTATGAAATGCTCTAATAGATTTTTACCAGTTGCATCTCCTCCCGCATGTAAAATACGCCGTTTTCGATGCGCTCCTTCTTTACCAAGGTGGAGCCCTTTTTCATCCCCATCAAATTTCATTCCATTTGTAATAAGCTTACTTATTTCTTTCGGCCCCTCTTCAACTAAATAACGAACTGCTTCTTCGTTGTTATAATGGCAACCTGCCACTAATGTATCTTCAAAATGCCCACTCGGATCGTCATATGTAGCAACAGCTGCTGCAATTCCTCCTTGAGCTAAATGTGTATTGTTATTACGTCCTGTTTTTTTTGTGATAATTATCACATTCTTTTCGTGACAAAGCTCTTTCGCAACACGAAGCGCTGCAACACCGCTTCCAATAATCAAGACATCTGCACTTGGCATAATTGTTGCCTCCTACTTTACACTTTTCAACTGTCTTGACACCTATATTTACATAGTTTTAAAATAATGACAAGAGTTTTTTTACAATTCTTATTTTCACTACCATTCTAAAAACGAAAACAAATGTCACTCTTACTGAAGAGAGGAAATTACATGATGATATATCTAGATTATGCAGCGACAACACCTATGAGCGAAGAAGCTTTAGAAACATATATAGCAGCGGCAAAAACATATTTCGGAAATGAACAAAGTTTACACGATATCGGCGGAAGTGCATCATCTTTATTACAAGTTTGTAGAGAAACATTTGCAGAAATGATTGGGGGTAAGGAACAAGGTGTATTCTTTACAAGCGGCGGTTCAGAATCTAACTACCTTGCGATTCAATCCCTTCTAAATGCTAGAAATGGAAAGCACATTATTACGACACCTATGGAACACGCATCGATTCGAAGTTATTTTCAATCCTTACAATCGCAAGGTTATACTATTACTGAGATTCCTGTTGATAAAAGTGGGATAATTCATTTAGTAGATTTAGAAGCAGCTATTACAGAAGATACTGCTCTAGCAAGTATACAGCACGGAAACTCTGAAATAGGAACTGTTCAAAACATTGCAGAAATCGGAGCACTTTTAAAAAAATATAATGTTTTATTTCATTCGGATTGTGTTCAAACGTTTGGTAAACTTCCAATAGACGTTATAGCGATGGAGATTGATAGTCTCTCTGTTTCAGCCCATAAAATATACGGACCAAAAGGAGTTGGAGCTTGCTATATAAATCCGCAAGTTCGCTGGGAACAAATATTCCCTGGAACTTCTCATGAAAAAGGCTTTCGCCCTGGTACAGTGAACGTTCCTGGAATCGCTGCTTTTTTAACAGCCGCAGAGCATATATTAAAGAATCAAAAGGAAGAGAGCGTTCGTTTTAAACAATTACGATCTTATTTTTTAGGGCAATTACAAACACTTCCTCTAGAAATTGAAGTGAAAGGACATTCTACTTCTTGTTTACCACATATTATTGGGGTTACAATAAAAGGAATAGAAGGTCAGTATACAATGTTAGAATGTAACCGTCATGGTATAGCCATTTCAACTGGAAGTGCTTGCCAAGTCGGTAAACAAGACCCTTCAAACACAATGCTTGCAATTGGAAAAACGTATGAAGAGGCAAAACAATATGTCCGCTTTTCTTTCGGACATCACACAACGAAAGAACAAATTGATACAACTATTCATGCACTACACACAATTGGAAATCAATTTTATAGAGGTGTTAAATCATAATGAAACAAAATGATCAAAAAAAGATTTTAGGCGAAGAAAGACGACAACTCATCCTCGAGTGGCTTCTTGCTGCAAATGAACCGTTATCCGGGAATGAGCTATCTAAAAAGACAAACGTAAGTAGGCAAGTTATCGTGCAAGACATTTCCTTACTAAAAGCACGAAATGAACCAATTATTGCAACTGCACAAGGGTATTTATATTTAAAACCACAAACAAGACAACAAGCTTTTGAACGCGTAATCGTATGCCAACATAAACCGGCAGAAGTACGTCAAGAACTTACCATGTTAGTTGACCACGGCGTTACGATTAAAGACGTAAAAGTTGAGCACCCTGTATACGGCGACTTAACAGCATCGATTATGGTAAGTAATCGCTTTGATGTAGAGCAATATTTACAAAAAATCGAAAACACAAACGCTTCCTATCTTTCGCAACTAACAGACGGTATTCACTTACATACAATTGAAGCAGATTCTAAGGAGAAATTAGATGCAGCTTGTGAGGCACTAGATAAAGCTGGATTTCTCGTTTATTAATGTAAAGCACAGAGGTTTTCATCATTCTCTGTGCTTTTATTTTGTAGATGATATAATATTGTAAACAATTGTAAAGGAGTATTAAATATGGGAATTGAACTCGTTCACTTTAGCACCGGTAAACCGAAACAAATGAAATATAACGAAGATAAAGAAATGATAACAGGTATATGTAAAGATCCTACAGAAGAGGCTTTTCTCTCAAAAGATGGATTCCTTGGTGATGATGTAGCTGATTTAAAACATCACGGTGGACCTGACCGCGCTGTTTGTGTGTATCCATATGAACATTACGCACTATGGGAAGAAGAATTTCAAACAACACTTCCAGCTTCCACATTTGGAGAAAACATTACCGTAACAAATATGTTAGAACGTGATGTTTGCATCGGAGATACATATCAATTAGGTGAGGCAATTATTCAAGTTACACAAGCTCGCGTACCTTGTAGCACAATTTCAAAACGTCTCGGTATTCCTGGCATTTTACCACGCATTGTAGCAACCGGATATACTGGATACTTATGCCGCGTTCTACAAGAAGGTACTGTGCGTAAAGATTCTAAAATCATATTACTAGAGCGTCATCCAAGCAATGTATCTGTTCTCTTCTCTAACGAAATCTATTTTCATAATAGAAAAGATAAAGATGGCCTTGAAAAGATTCTTGCTGTTCCAGAACTAGCTGATATTTGGCGTGGTCAGTTGGCGGATCGTCTTGCGAAGTTGAAATAAAAAACCCACCTTCTGCAGGTGGGTTTTTATTAATCTAGCAAAATCGCTTCTGCTACTTCAATAGAATAGACAGCTTGCTCTGCCCCAAACCGATAATACGTTTGAATTAACTTCATACGTAACTTTTCTAAAAGTTTACGCGAAGGTACGTTTCGTTTCAAGCAAGTTTAACAGCCTCCTCGATTCTTACAACCAATAAGAAGAATAACTCCCCAGAACAGTAACAGAAAAGCCAAGTGCTTCAAGTTCCATCATTACGCCTGGCAATAATACGTCATCATATGCTTTATCTACGTCGATTAAGAAAAAGTAATTTCCAAGACCTGTTTTCATCGGGCGAGATTCGATTTTTGATAAGTTTAATTTTCTCCATGCGAAAGCTGATAACACTTGATACAGCGCTCCTGCATAATCCGCAGGTAACGTTATCATAAGCGTCGTTTTCTCACCGCGATTTTCTCCGTTGTTTGGGAGTACTGCTTTCTTTTTCTTATGCAAAACAAGGAAACGCGTATGATTGTTTTTATGCGTATGAATGTCACGCCTTACAATTGTTAATCCGTATTTTTCTGCCGCTGCTTCATTTGCAATGGCGGCAACTTTTTCTGCAGGATGTTCTTTCACATATTGCGCAGCAGCGCTTGTTGATGTCATATCTCGAACGGTTACGCCTTTTAATTCCTCATTTAAAAATTTATGACACTGCGCAATGGCATGCGGATGAGAATGTACAGCGTATACTTCTTTCCACACTTCTTCGTACTGCGGGTGTACGAGTAAATGTTGCTGAATTGGCACTGTAATTTCTCCTACAATGGAAAGCGGCTGCTCATGTACGAGATAATCAACCGTTATATTAACTGAACCTTCTATGGCGTTCTCTAACGGTACGACCGCATAATCTACATTTTCATTTGCGGCTGCATCAATACAATCCGGAATCGTTCGATACGGTACATGCTCTGCTTCCGGAAAAAAACGACTCACCGCCATATTTGTAAATGTCGCTTCTGGTCCTAAATATCCTACTCGAATCATCGTCTTTTCCCTCTTTTTCATTTTCTTACTGTTATACCATACTTTTTTATATTCTTCTATGAGAATTTCGAATATTAAAAAAAGACTAGCGTTCGCTAGTCTAAATGTTTCTTGTATTCTCTTTGAGCGAAGAAGAAATAGATGATACATGCAGCAATGTAAAACAGAATAAACAAGCCCACTTTTCTTAATGATCCGTCCATAAAAAGAGTATTATGAAACGTATATAACGCAACTGCACTATGCATACTTCCTACTATAATAGGCGCAAAAAATAACATACATAATTGCCAACGAGAAATTTTCCACACTTCTTCCTTCGTCATTCCAATTTTAGATAGTGCTCCGTACTGCTTTCGATCCGATGCAATATTATGAAACCATTTAAAATATACGATACTACATGAAGTAAGAAAGAATAATATACTAATGAATGAACCTACAAATAGAGTAATATCGCCGCCTTCTTTCATATTCACATATAACTCCATATTACTTCGAAATGCATCATTATTATCTTGTTTCATATGTTTCCGTAAATCTGCATTTAATTTCTTCGTATTTTCGATATTTGGTAATGTGTAGCCTCTATATATCATTTTTTCAGAATCCGGAATTTTATTTGCTATACTGTTAAAATCTTCATCATTCATGACGAAAAACAGACCATTAATGTATGAAGGATGATAGTTAAATTGTATCCCTTCTTTCTGACCGTTATATACAAATTGATATGTTTGATTCATTACTTGCAATTGAATCTCTTTTTGATTATATAGTTTTGGATAATTGCGTTGATTATAATAAACAAGTGTAACTGTTCCTTTTTTAGGATGATACATTTTCTGTTTTTGTTTCCTTACCTCTTGATTGTATTCACTTTCCTTTATAAGCGGTGCGACTTCTGTTTCTCCCTTATTGGACTGAAAAGATGCATACACTCCAACAAAACTCATAGATTGAAAATCATCATATCCATATTGATGTAATAAGTTTTCAACCTTGTCTTTCTCGAAAACTTCATGAGCAGAAGTGCCTTTTTCTATGTATGAAAATGAGTGTACTCCTCCGCCACGCCACATATCTTGCATGCTAGAAAAATATAAGAACACCGTACCTGTCGCCGTAACGACAAACGTTGTTGCCATAGACAACAGAAAGAAAAAGCGACTATTTTCCTTCATTCGATGTGACAATTGATTCACTATAAATAAATACGGATATGTATACATAATCCTTTTATTTCTTTTTATCACTTCTAATATTTGTGTAGCGCCATGTGTAAATGAGAAATACGTCCCAAAAGAAATGAGTATAACAACCGGAAAAAAGTATAATGCTATCGTTGTCATCGTCACTTGTAGCGCTAACGCATATCCGCCCACTAAACAAGCAAAACCGAATAAACAAAGCCACTTTGATGTTTTCCTCTCCCGTTTATCTGTTCGAAATTCTTTTAATAACCGAATGATTTTTATATTCCATATACGTAAAGCACTTATAAAAGATAAGAAAATAAATACGACCATATATGTAACAAACGTTACACCAATCGCTCTCATGTCAAATATAACAGGAAGTTCTTTCGGAAGGCGAAGTAACATGCTAAACACCATAAAAAAGAGTTTTAAAAAGATCATGCCAAGCCCGATACCGAAAATATTAGCGAAAATCCCGATCAATATTTGCTCGGTCATAATCACTCCTATTACGTTAGACTTCGTCGCTCCCATTAACATATATAGTCCTAATTCTTTCTTGCGTGCCTCTATGAAAATAGAAGTAGAATACAAAATAAATATAACGAAAAAAGAAATAATTATAACATTACATACGATAAGTCCCCAGCGTACATTTTGATACCACATTGTCTCTTGCATATACGGATGTACAATTACAGACATATATGCATAAGAAGCAAATATTGCAAAACAACTACTTAAGAAAAACACTTTATAATTACGCCAATTCCCCTTTATATTTTGCAGCGCTAGTTGCCTAATGTTCATCTACCGTCCTCCTGTAACTTACTACACACGTAAAAAGCTAGAGGTTTCCCTAGCTTTTTACGTGTTTTAAATATCCTCTTTGCGCGATCATAAAGTAAATGGCAGAAGCTAAAATATATGCTCCAATTACAATCGCACCTGATTTCCATAAATCGATATAAAGCATTTCTCCTAACGTATGAAGGGCAAATCCACTATGAATTGTACCGATTAAAATTGGGATAAAGAAGATAACACCCATTTGTCGAATTGCAATTTTACGAATTTCTTTATCTGTCATACCAATTCTTTTTAATGACTTAAATTGAATACGATCTTGTTCTTTATCATTAAACCATTTAAAGTATGTCATGCTACAAGCAAAGAAGAAGAACAGTACTGCTACGAAGAAGCCGATGAACATTGTAATTGCTCCTTGCTCCTTTATCGCTTTATACGTAAGGATAGAATTGTGGAAATTCTGTTGTTGTTCTTGTGCAATTTCTTTCTTTAAGTCTAGTACAAGATTTTCTGTTCCTTTCCAATCTTCAATATAATATCCATAATATTTCGTCTTTTCTTCATCTGCTACGAGCTGTGAATATTTCACAAAATCCTCATCATTCACAATCAAATAGCCACCATCATTAAAAACAGACTTTGATACTGGATCATTTAGCTTAATAGACTGTTTTTGTCCGTTCAATTTAAATTCAAATGGCTTCGTAAGATCCGGCTTGACAATATCATTCATCATATCAACTACAACCATCGTTGCACTTCCCGGCTTATTTTGCACTTCTGGCACGTTCTGTTTACGCGCTTCTTTATTATATTCCTTTTCAGAGATAATCCCTAACGGCATCTCATGTTCACCGTTAAACATCGTTACCTTTTGAGTTGCAGGAAGTTTTACATACGTTACTTTTCGCGCTTCTTCAAATCCGTGTTTTTTTATTAGTTCTTGTGCTTTCCCTTCACTGATGATGTTATGCGTATTTACCCCCTTTTCTTCATACGAAATAGCATGCGGAGCACTAGCTACTGTTTTATAACTCATATCCTCAAAGAACACGTACAGTGTACCAACTGCTGAAGAAACAACTGCTGTAATGATAGAAATGACAAATAGAAAACGAGCATTATCTTTCATTTTGTAAATAAGATTGCTAAGTACGAACATATTTGGATACGTATAAAAAGATTGTTTTCTTTTTTGCAATGCTTTTAATACGACTGTACTACCTTGCGTAAACAGTAAATACGTTCCGCCTATTGTCAGCCCTACAATCGGTAAAAACAGCATTATAAAATTCATAAATGTCACTTGGAAGCTAAGCACATATGCGGCAATAATACATCCTATACCAGCTACACCTAACCATGTAAATGCAAAAGGCTCTACTTTTTGTTTTCTTGCCTCTCTTAATAAATCAATAATTTGCAAGCGTCCTACTGTCCAAACACTAAACAGTGATAGGATTAAAAAGAGGATAAAATATATGCCAGCTGTAATAAGAACTGCTTTTCCATTCCATACAAGCGGAAGTGTTTTATCTATTTTCAACAATACACTTAATGCTTGGAAGAAAAGTTTTGAACAAAGCATTCCAATCCCAATACCTACTACAATGGCAATACTACCTAACATCAGTTGCTCTAATATAATCATTCGGCCGAGCTGAGACTTCGTTCCACCTATTAATGTTAATAAACCGAATTCTTTTTTTCTTGCTCGTAAAAACGTTGAATTCGCATATAAAATAAAGAGCGCTGAGAAGATGACTACAATATAATTCATCGATTCTAATCCTTTTGTAATCATCGTCTTCATACTAATATTACCGCTTACGACATCTGGATGATAAATGAAGGAAGCATACATGAAAAATACGACAATCGATAAACAACTACTAATAAGGAACGCTTTATAATTACGCCAATTTCCTTTTACATTGTTAAGCGCGAGCTGGCGAAAGTTCATGATATTCCCCCCCTAGCATCGCAAGTACGTCCAAAATTTCTTGGAAAAAGGCTTGTTTCGTTCTTCCTTTATGTATTTCTGAGAAGATCTCTCCATCACGTATGAAGAGGATACGCTCACAATAACTAGCCGCTACCGGATCATGCGTTACCATTGCAATGGTTACTTTCTTTTGCTCATGTAAATCTTGAAGTGCTCCCATTAATGATTTCGCTGATTTCGAATCTAAGTTTCCAGTTGGCTCATCCGCTAAAATTAATGTTGGGTCATGAATAATTGCCCTTGCAGCAGCTGCACGTTGTTGTTGCCCGCCTGATACTTCGTATACTTTTTTATTTAAAATTTCTTCGATGTTTAAAAACCTCGCAATTTCAAGTACTTTCGCATCAATTTCTTTTACAGACTTCTTCGCCATTACAAGCGGCAAAATAATATTTTCTTTAATGGATAACGTATCAAGTAAGTTGAAATCTTGGAAAATAAATCCTAAATGTGTACGGCGAAATTCCGCCAATTTTGCAGCACGCATTTGATTAATTTCTTCACCGTTTACAAGCACATGACCTGAAGTTTGCTTATCAATTGTCGCTAATAAATTTAAAAGCGTTGTTTTACCGCTCCCTGAAGGCCCCATAATTCCTACAAATTCGCCTTCTTCAATTTTAAAATTTATATCATTTAAAGCAGTCGTCGCTACTGAACCTTTTGATTGATACACCTTTGTTAACCCTTTTACTTCAAGAACACTCATTTCTAATCCCCCTATGTGTTTTCTTCTTACATTTACTATAAGAAAAATAAGAAAAAGAAACGAGTGATTTTCCTTACAAAACGTTTTGTTATCTTACAGTTTTGTCATTTTTCTCATTAATGTATGATATTCTTCATCTTTTGCAAATTGGAACGTAAAAGTTGTCCCTTCTCCTTCAGCCGATTGAACATAAATTCTATGATGTAAATTATCGCAAATTTCTTTCGTAATATATAAGCCCATTCCAGTCGCTTCCCTCGTTTTACGGCCGTTTACCCCCGTAAAGAATGGGTCAAATATACGCTTTACATCTTGCTCTGGAATACCGATTCCATTGTCCTTAATATGTAATAGCACCTTTTGATCTTTCTCTTCAATTTGAAATTGAATTTCTTTTTTCCCTGCTTCTGAAATTTTTGTATACTTAATTGCATTCACAACAATTTGGCTCATAGCGATACTAAGCCACTTTCTATCAGACGCAATCATACAAGTCTCTTCTTCAAACATCAGTTTCGGAAATACAGAAGATTGAATGAACGACTTTCGATTTTCATTAATAATATCTCGAATGACCTCTATAACATTTACTACTTCTACTTTATAATCTTTCGAAAACTGATCTAACCTTGCCATATGTAACGCTAAATCTAACCCATTTAAAATACGGTTATTTTCTTCACGAATACTTTCAATCGTTCCCCTTGCTTCACGGTGTTCCTTACCATATTTCTGTAACAATAATTCAATAACGGATACTGGTGTTTTCATTTGATGGATCCATTGATTCATGAAAATCATTTGCTGTTGCTCTTTTGCATGCTGTTTATGAACTTCATTCATATATTGCTGCCTTAATAGCGTAAACGCTTCAACAACCAGTTCTTGCTCTGACGTATAAGAAGTATCGATAAGTAAAGAGTCATGTAATGTATGTCCACCGGCAATATACTGTTCTATTCTCTTTAAAAACACACTTCGTTTTCGGTAATCGTAAATAAGGTATACACTAAACACAACTGTCCCTAATAACAGTCCGTATAGCCATGTACTCCAGTCCAGCGAACGCTTTTCTAAAAGACTTTGCAACTGCAATACGAGCCCAAATAAACAAAGGCTTATAATGTAAGAAAGGATTAAGGAAAAACGGTCTATGAGGTAGCTTTTAACCTTCATGCCCTTCGCCCCACTCAGTAAGAAGAGCATAACCGTACCCACGCTTTGTGACAATTGCATTTTTAATGCCTAACTCCTCAAGTTTCTTCCTTACACGCTTTACATTCACAGTTAATGTATTATCATCAACAAAAGCTACTTCATCCCATAAAGCCTCTAACAGCTCTTCACGTGTTACATATTGGTTCGCTTGTTTCATTAAACATTCTAATAAATAAAATTCATTTTTTGTAAGTTCAGTTTGTTGCCCTTTCCACTCTACTGTGTGCTGTGATGGAAATAATAACAATCCATTAACACCTAAACAATCACTTTCCGCGGCCAAAGCATACTCACCATACCCGCGGCGAAGTGCACTCTTCACCTTTGCCATTACGATATCTAAATGGAACGGCTTTGTAATATAATCATCCCCGCCATTCTCAATCGCCATCACTTGATCCATTTCCCCTGTCCTTGCAGAAACGAAAATAATTGGTGCATTCGATACAATGCGGATTTGGCGGCACCAGTAGAAGCCATCAAAGTATGGTAAATTAATATCAAGTAACACAAGATGAGGACTTACTTTTACAAACTCATCTTTTATATGCCGTAAATCGCTCGCTCTGAAAGATTGATATCCATACCTTTCTAAATGCTCCTCTAATATCTCTGCAATTTTTTCATCATCTTCTACAATTAATATTTTATACATGTTCCTTTTCTCCCCATAAAATATTCTTCTAAAATCACTCCTTTTTCTATTATAAATTGAAACTTTAATCAATGGGGATTTTTTCCTATATCGACTTATGGTTCACCTATACGAATCAGATCTTTACTGGACTCAAATAGTGAAAAAAAAAAGACCGCCATATTTCGGCAGTCTTAATCGATAAATTCAAATTGATATTCAAGAATTTTTACAATATCTCCGTCTGTTGCACCACGTGCACGAAGGGCTTCATCAATACCCATTCCACGCATTTGACGAGCAAATCGGCGTACAGATTCATCACGTGAGAAGTCTGTCATCTTGAATGTTTTCTCAATGTCATAACCAGAAATAACAAATGTACCATCACTTTCGCGTGTAATTTCAAAATTAGATTCAGATTCAAATTTGTACATTACACTTGCTTCAGATTCTTCTACATCATCGTACATTGGGAATTCTGGTGTTGTTTCTAATAAGTTCGCTACTTCAAATAGTAAGTCACGAACACCTTGTTTCGTTACAGCTGAGATTGGGAAAATTTTCACTTCGTCTCCCAATTTCTCTTTAAATGCTTGTAAGTTTTCTTCTGCATCTGGCATATCCATTTTGTTTGCAACAACAACTTGTGGACGCTCAGTTAAACGCATATTGTATTCTTTTAGTTCATTATTGATTGTGACATAATCTTCATATGGCTCACGTCCTTCTAAACCAGACATATCGATAACGTGCACAATTACACGTGTACGTTCGATATGACGTAAGAATTGGTGTCCAAGTCCAACGCCCGAGTGTGCGCCTTCAATTAGTCCAGGAAGGTCAGCCATAACGAAGCTGCGGTTATCACCAGTTTCAACAACACCAAGATTCGGAACGATTGTTGTAAAGTGATATTCTGCAATTTTCGGACGCGCTGATGATACAACAGATAATAATGTAGATTTACCTACACTTGGGAATCCAACAAGTCCAACATCTGCTAGCACTTTAAGTTCTAGCGTGACATCACGTTCTTGACCTGGTTCCCCGTTCTCAGCGATTTCTGGCGCTGGGTTCGTCGCTGTTGCGAAACGTGAGTTACCACGGCCACCACGGCCACCTCTTGCGATTACAGCTGTTTGTTCATGCGTTACTAAATCGGCAAGAATTTCACCTGTTTTTTCATCTTTCACTATTGTTCCTGGTGGAACCTTTACGATTAAATCTTCAGATTTACGACCGTGCTGACCTTTACTCATTCCGTGCTGACCGCGATCAGCTTTGAAATGACGTTGGTAGCGGAAGTCCATTAATGTACGTAAGCCTTCCTCAACAACAAAAACAACATCTGCACCTTTACCACCGTCGCCACCTGCTGGGCCACCTTTAGGTACATACTTCTCACGACGATACGCAACCATTCCGTTACCACCGTCGCCGCCTTTTACATATATCTTGACCTGATCTACAAACATTATTTCACCACACTTTTTTCGATTAGTTGTAATATAACTGAGACTTCTTCGTCTCGTACTGTATAAGAAATGGAATACCATTTATTGTTTTGGTTCGCAAGCCACGTTTGTAGTTCTTCTACATTCGTTAGCTTTCCACGAAAATCAAAAAAGAAACGAGCATTCTCCGCGTCACATTCAATTGTGATACAAACATAATTTTCAACATATACGTCTAAACTATGCTGAAGCATTAAGAAAAACTGATTCGTCCATGTACATACAGTCTCATCTAGATGAGATAAGTTATGTAATTTCCCTAATACTTCGTACTCCAATAAGCACGGTTGCTGTTTCCAATTATATGTTAAAATCCACTCTGAAAATAAAGGCATTGATAGCCCCATCAGATTGGATTCTTGTCTCGCTTCTTGGACAAAACGATCGATGAGCATATGAATCTCTTCCACTTTTCCAAGGGAAAGATTTCCTTTAACCATCTGCAAACGATTGAGCCAATCATGTCTTGAGTGGCTCAACGCATCTATAATTGTCCATTTTTCATTCATTTAGATACCCCTTAATATAGAAAAACTCTAACCTGCACTCAGGTTAGAGTTTTCCGTGAGTTCTTATGCTTCTTGAGCAACAGGATATACGCTCACTTGTTTGCGGTCACGACCAAGACGCTCAAAGCGTACTACGCCGTCAACTTTCGCGTATAAAGTGTCATCGCCACCACGACCAACGTTAACACCTGGATAAATTTTTGTACCGCGTTGACGGTAAAGAATTGAACCACCTGAAACCGTTTGACCATCTGCGCGTTTAGCACCAAGACGTTTTGACTGAGAGTCACGACCGTTCTTTGTACTACCTACACCTTTCTTAGATGCGAAAAACTGAAGATCTAATCTTAACATACGTTACACCTCCTGCACTTTTTCTATTAAACGGATATATTTTCCGTAATCAAGTTCAATCGTCTTAAGTGAAACAACCAATCCTTCTAAAAGTATTTGTGCTTTTTCTGCTGTATGAGCGTCTAAATCATTAGGCAATTCATACGTCAAGAATCCGCCATCACTTCCGAGTTCAATAGTTGCCTGCACATTACAAAGTTCTTCCACTGCATTTATAGAACCAAACACAACCGCTGTAGTTCCAGCACAGACAAGATCTTGTCCATGTGGCGCATAATTGGCATGTCCAGTCATTTTAAATGATTGGATACTTCCTAGTTTCGTGCGACTTATCGTAATCTTAATCATCTTAACCAGAATTAAGCGTTGATAGCTTCAACTACTAGCTTAGTGTAAGGTTGACGATGACCTTGTTTCTTACGATTGTTCTTTTTCGCTTTGTATTTGAAAACGATGATTTTCTTAGCGCGACCTTGTTTTTCAACTTTCGCAGTAACTGTTGCACCTTCTACAACTGGGCTACCAACTTTCACGTTTTCGCCACCAACGAAAAGAACTTTGTCAAAAGTAACAGTTTCACCAGCTTCAACATCTAATTTTTCAATGTAGATTGCTTGACCAGCTTCAACTTTAATTTGTTTTCCACCTGTTTCGATAATTGCGTACATACTTGCACCTCCTCTTAATTACTAAGACTCGCCAAAAACGAGGTAGACATAAAATGTCTTTAGGGAACCTGTCTTGTGCGGTTGTAGCATATAGCAGTTTAGGTGCTATAAACTATAACATAAAAATATTACCATGACTCATTGACTATTGTCAATGAATGTTCTGCTAACTATTTTTTCCGTTCTACAATTTCTTTCTTACTTCCAAAACGGATAATAGCATACTTTTCGATAATATCATCTTTGAAATAAATTTCAAATGGAATATTTTTTTGTAATTTTTTTTGTGAAAAATGTTTTTGCAAAATTTTTGGTGCAGCGATTAATACTGCTTCATCTTCTATATTGCCATATGTAATTAACTCTCTCTCTAGCTCATATGCAATTGTTTCATAAGACATAACATACCCCGTCGCTTTACAAGGTACACATTCTTCTAATAATACGTCACGTAACGAATGTTTCTTACGTTTTCGCGTCATCTCTAAAATACCTAACTCTGTAAACCCAAGCACTCTTGTATATGTGCGATCATCTTGCATAGCAGCTATGAGGCGTTCTCTTACCTTCTCTTTATCTTCCCGTCTTTTCATATTAATAAAATCAATTAATATCATTCCGCCAATATCACGAAGTCTTAATTGACGAGCAATCTCTTCAGCAGCCATTTCATTTGTGCGAAATACGGTATCTTGTAAATTTTGTTTTCCAGTAAATTTACCTGTATTCACATCAATTACAGTCATCGTCTCCATTTGTTCTACAATTAGATAGGCACCATTTGGTAGCCACACAATTTGTTGAAGTGCTTTCTCGATTTCACGATCTATTCCAAAATGGTTAAACATCGAAGATTTTTCATTATAAAAGGATACTCTTTCTTTCCCTACTTTTTCTTCTAATTCTTTTACTATACTTCTCGTATCTACAACTATTTTTTCAATTGTTTCAATTGGGTTCTCCTGAAATACACGATCTAAAAACGTCGCTGGTTGATGAAGTAGTAAGGGCGCCTTCCCTTGATCTTCTTTTCTTTTTAACTCTTCATATAACTTCTGCAACCCTTGCATTTCAGCTTGTATTTCATCGATTGTTCCTTTTTCAGAAGCAGAACGGAAAATGTATCCACCCGTTCCTTCTACTTCAATTCCCAGTAACTGTTGTCTTCTTTTATTATTTTTTATTTTCCGAGAAACAGCGCGCATGTCATCATACGGCATGTAAACGACATATTTTCCGGTAAATTCTACCTTCGCCGTTAATTTTGGCCCCTTCGTATCAATTGCCTCTTTCACAACTTGTACAAGTATCGCCTGCCCTTCATGTATGCGATATGAAGATGGTACATCATCAAACGAAAGATATGCATGTTTTTCTAATCCGATATTTACAAAGGCTGCGTTCATTCCAGCAATTGTTCTTACGATACGCCCAACATAAATATGTCCGACGATCTCCTGCTCTTCATTCCGTTTCCATAAAAGCTCGACAATTTTTTGTTTCTCTTCTATCGCAACACGCTTTTCCGAACCAGTGTAGTTAATATATAACGTCTTCAAAATTATTTCCTCACTTTTCACTTCTTTTCCTTACAATATAAAAGGTTAGTGTCGTCGTCAACACTAACCAATTAATTCTTCAACAGATGAGGTTGTTCGTTTTTCAGCAAAATACGCATACAACAATTCATTTTCGTCCAATGTGTAATGCTCTTTATATTTTCCATGGACGATAATAGAGTGTTTATATCCTCTGCGAAATTTTGTGAAAATCGTATATAAATGATCTTCCGTTTTCACCTCAATAGGTGCTATTTTTTCAATATCTCTTTTATTCCCATAATAACGCTCTAATAAAAAACGCATAAATGCGTACCGTCTTTGTTTCCATTCTTGATATAAAGAAATCGCTAGAAAAACGAGTAATACCCACATCATAATGTTATTACTATTCCAAAGTAACTGCCATCCTAATATTACACTAAAAAAAACACATGACAATTTCATCATCTTTTCATGTGCTTGTAAATA
The DNA here is from genome assembly GCF_016892495.1 of Bacillus sp. RIT 809. Lineage (NCBI taxonomy): Bacteria > Bacillati > Bacillota > Bacilli > Caryophanales > Bacillaceae > Bacillus > Bacillus sp. RIT 809. Next base: position 20,285 of record NZ_JAFEMR010000005.1, read on the forward strand.
GGGAAAACGATATGATAATACATTAAATAATACTTTTCCGCCATCAAGTGGCCAAATAGGCAATAGATTAAACCCTAAAATAATGACATTATTCCATACAAAGAAATGGTACAAATCATCAGTTACCCAGCCCGCTTGATACAAAATGTAAGCGGCTGCAATCATCCATATATGCTGAATTGGCCCCGCCATAACGACAATTAATTCTTCTTTTAACGATTTATTCCCATGCTCTTCCATCTCAACTACGCCACCAAACGGCAAAAGCTGAATTTGTTTAATACGCCAATTATAATACGCTGCGGCAAAAGCATGCCCAAGTTCATGAATGAGAACGATACAAAATAACAATAGTAACTCTTTAAAACGCGCCGTAAAAATACCAATGACAATAATAACCCAAAACAACGGATGCACGGAAATTTTCGTGAAAACATCCCTATATTTAATCAAATGAAATCACCTGAATTGGATCAATAAATTTTTCATTCTTTTTTATTGCAAAATAAAATTTCCCATTTTTATTATTTTCATCATTACTCACTATTCCAATTTTTTGTTTCTTTGAAACGTAATCATATAATTTTACTGACATATCATTTAAATTTGCATACCATGACTCCGTGCCATCAGCGTGCTGAATTTGAACTGTATTTCCAAGTTCCTCTTTCTTGCCCGCAAAAACAACTAGCCCTTCATTCACTGACTCAACTGTTGCATTTGTAGCTGTTTGGACAAATACACCTTGACCATTTTTTTGAAAGCCTTGCATCACCTTTCCAGAGGCAGGAATTGCATAATCTTTTTGCTGAATCGTTCCTTCCTTTCTTTCATTAGGCGAATAGAATACGAGAGGTTTTCCAAACTGCTTTTCGTACCATTTCGCTACAGTGGCAAACTGAAACTCCTCTTTCATCACTTTTTCTGTAACAGCTTTAGCACCATCGAAAGAAGAAGGAGCGTTCTTGTATAAAATAGCAACAGAAAGAACTAATATTGCTGATAGCAACACTTTGAAGAGAAAAACTTCTTTTCGAAATAGAGGATGAATTTCCTTCTCCCCCTCTTCAATAAAGACCGTTTCGCTATCAAAATCTCCTCCCGCAAAATACCGCTCTTCCTCCATCCTTTCTTGCTCTGCTTTCCTTTTCGCAATCCGCTTTTTAATTTCTTCCACACGTCTATTCTTCATACTGTCTCCTTTCTTTCGTTAGCCTTATTCAAATAGAAACAGTTATATACAGTTTGTACATATGTATGAGTTATAGAAGGAAGATATTCATGCGAAGAAAAAAGAAAGCACTCCGCATTTATGCGAAGTGCTTTTAACGGATTCCAAAGAAATTTTTCATCTTTGTAAATACCGATACTTTTTCTTGTTCAAATGCTTGTAATGGTACATTCTCACCTAACAAGCGTCTTGCAATATTACGATAAGCTATTGCTGCTTTCCCACTAGGTTGCAGTGCTACAGGTTCACCTGTATTCGTAGCACGAATAACCTCATCATCATCCTCGACAACTCCAAGAAGCTCGATTGACAGTGTACGTACGATTTCATCAACGTCTAACATATCCTGTTCATGAAGCATATGACTACGCACACGGTTAATGACAAGTTTCGGTGGTTCAATATCCTCTTTCTCTAAAAGCCCGATAATACGATCCGCATCACGCATTGAGGATACTTCTGGTGTTGTTACAACGATTGCTTTATCCGCACCTGCTACTGCATTTTTAAACCCCTGCTCAATCCCCGCAGGACAATCAATTAATATGTAATCATAATCTTGACGTAATACTTGTATTAATTCATCCATTTGTTCAGGTGTTACCGCCGATTTATCGCTCGTTTGTGCTGCAGGTAATAAATAAAGATCATCAAAACGCTTATCTTTAATAAGAGCCTGAGGTAAACGACAACGTCCTTCAACGACATCAACAAGATCAAATACAATACGATTTTCCAGCCCCATTACTACGTCTAAATTGCGTAAACCGATATCTGTATCAATTAAACATATTTTTTTTCCAGATAACGCAAGGGCTGTACCAATGTTCGCAGACGTTGTAGTTTTACCTACTCCGCCTTTTCCAGATGTAATTACTATTGCCTCTCCCACAGCTATACAATTCCCCTTTCTAACTTGGTTAAATTAGGTCTAAGATGAGTGAGAAGTTGCAGGCGATCGACAACAATGTGATTGTTCTCATTAATGTACGCACATTCTGCCGCCTCTGCTCCGTCTTCTTTCTCTTCCGGAGCCCGCATTGTCACATCACTAATTCGAAGTTGCATAGGGTTCATACTAGATGCAGCAATAACAGCTTCTGAATCTCCATCATACCCCGCGTGTGCAATTCCTCTTAATGATCCCAAGACAAAAATATTCCCCCCAGCGATAACCGTTCCGCCTGGATTAACATCTCCAATTAATAATAAATTGCCTTTTACATGTAACACTTGTCCAGAGCGAACAATTTTGGAAATAGGGACAATTTCTGTTTCTTCTTTCCAAGCTATTGCTTCTGCTTTTGTTATAACATCACTTTCGATTGATTCCACAACAAGGTTCTTCTTATTGCGAATTAACGTACGAATCTCTTCTTGTTGTACTTCTGTTAAATAGCGATTTCCTACTTTAACACGCACTTCAATTAAAGAACGTCCGTCACCCTCATAGTAATGTGTAGAAAGCTTTTCATCCAATTCTTTTAGTAGCTCAGAGAATGAACAGCAATCATCTAAATGAAGTGTTATTCCATCTTTTGTCCCTTTTATCGTTACATTTTGTTGCTTTTTTTCTTCCACTAAAGTTCACCCCACCGATTCAATTCGACATAAAATTAGAAAATCCTTTTTTCCTTTTCTTCTATCGCTTTTGAAAGACGCACTAAATATCGTCTCAGTGGGAAACAAACTATTAACAAGAAAATTCCATTTAGCAATAAAGTAGCAAGGAGACGATCTGTGAAAAAGACAGATGCTGACATGTGAGTACGTCCTAACAAAGTTAAAAACCCATACACATAATACTCTAATGCTGCAATGCCAGCCAGTACGATAGAAGCGACAATAAATAAATTCAATTGTAATACCTTCATCACACTATAAACTAAATAAGCTAAAATCGGATAAGCAAAAATATATATACCGACAAGTTCTGTGTATACGGTATCAAATAAGAAACCAAATAATAGTCCGTAGTAAATCCCTTGAATCGGACTATAGTACACTGTAATAAAACATAACACAATTATAAAGAAATGCGGTGCTGCTATACTGTTTTTCCAAAAGACGTCTGTTGGAACAACAGTAGAGAACATATTTTCAAATAAAAAAACAAAAAGGAGCAGAAGAGGAAGAGCTGCTCTTTTTAAAATCGTCATCATCTCTTCTCCCCCTCCTATTCTAACGACGCTGTAGTCATATCACGTTTTGCAACTATAATATGCTCTACATCATTCAAATCAGCGGATGGTTTTACATAAGCTGTTTTTGTTAAACCGTATGGATCTGGCTGAACATCAACAATTTTCCCAATCGCAAGACCTTTTGGGAAGATATCACCAAGTCCAGATGTTACAACTAGTTGATCTTTTTCTACTTTTGCATCAGAGCTAATCTTTGTGAAAAGAAGTAGTTGTTTTTCTTTATCGTAACCTTCAATCAATCCAAAGATATTTTCTTGTCCTTGTACAATAGCAGAAACACGGTTTGTTCGGCTCATAGAACTTAACAACTCTACTGACGATGTAAACTGAGATGTACTTTTTACGCGTCCAACTAAACCTTTCGGAGTTACAACAGCCATATCTTTTTTAATCCCTTGCTGTGCTCCTTTATCAATTGCAACTAAATCGTACCATTTATCGGGATTACGAGAAACCACACTAGCTTGTACTTCCGTATAATCACCACGGGACTTTTCTTTACCAGTTAATTCTCGTAGTTTTTTATTCTCATCCTCTAAATTTTTCACTACTACAGATAAATCTGCGGTAGTATCTAATTTTGCTTTCAGCTTTTTATTCTCTTCATACGTGCGCTTTACATCTTCTACGTTTTCGAAGAATCCGGCAACATAATTCGCTGGCTTTTGGAATACACGTTCTACAACACCGACAGTATCTTTAATAAACTGCTCTGGCCATGATAAACTGTTCCGTTCTTTCAATGAGATTCCAATCAATGCCACGAGAAGAATAATACTAACTAACAAAACAATTAATCTTTTGTTTAAGAAAAACTGTGGCACGTTCACACCCTCTTAATTTCATTGATTTTTATTTTGCAATATTATCGAGCAGCAGTTTTGAAAAGGTCGATATTGTCTAATGCTTTACCCGTTCCAATTGCTACGCAATCTAATGGATCCTCTGCAACAAGAACTGGCATATTTGTTTCTTCACTAATAACTTTATCTAAGTTACGTAGTAATGCCCCCCCACCTGTTAATACGATACCACGGTCCATAATATCCGCTGCTAATTCAGGTGGAGTTTTTTCTAACGTGTTTTTAACTGATTCTACAATTGCATCTACTGTATCTTTTAATGCATCTGCAATTTCTTCTGGTTGAATTAGTACTGTTTTTGGTAAACCACTTACTAAATCACGACCGCGAATTTCCATAGGCTCGATACCCTCTGGCTCGCCTGCAGAACCGATTTCTAATTTTAGTGCTTCAGCTGTTCTTTCACCGATCATTAAGTTGTAGCTTTTCTTAATGTACTGAATGATTGAATCGTCCATATCATCACCAGCAACACGAACTGATTGACTTGTTACAATACCACCTAAAGAAATAATTGCAACTTCTGTTGTACCACCACCGATATCAACAACCATACTACCAGTCGGCTCCCAAACAGGTAAGTTTGCACCAATTGCTGCTGCAAATGGCTCTTCGATTGGATAAGCATCACGAGCACCAGCTTGACGAGTCGCATCGATTACCGCACGTCTTTCTACAGCTGTAATACCAGATGGTACACATACCATTACGTATGGTTTACGTGAGAAGAATCCATTTGATTTTTGAGCTTGCTGAATGTAGTATTTCATCATTATTGCTGTTGTTTCATAATCAGCAATTACACCATCTTTCATAGGGCGAAGTGCCACTACGTTTCCTGGTGTACGACCAATCATTTGTTTTGCATCGCTACCTACCGCAACGATTTGTTTCGTATCAGTTTGTAATGCTACTACTGAAGGTTCACGTAAAACTACACCTTTTCCTTTCACATATACAAGCGTGTTCGCTGTTCCTAAGTCAATTCCAAGATCGCGAGTAAATCCACCAAATCCAAACATATCATTTATCTTCCCTTCTTATTTTCACGGACTCATTTTTCTTACTTTATATTTATAAAAACAGTACGTTTTTTTATATCTGTATCCTTCTTGTAGATAATTTTCTACAAAAAACTCATAAATCACATTATAAAACAAAATAGGTAAAAAGAATAGTCTTAAATATGACCTTTTTCCTTTAAACTCACGAATTTATGGTCACCTATTATGATATGATCAAGCACTTCAATTCCAATAATCCGACCACATTCTACTAGTCGTTTTGTAACTTCAATATCTTCACGGCTCGGCGCCGGATCTCCTGAGGGATGGTTATGAAGACATATAATAGAGGCTGCTGCCCGACGGAACGCTTCTTTAAAAACTTCCCTTGAAAACTAGACTATAATAAAATATAGAATTCAAAGTAATCTATGAAGGACGAATACAATTTATCTATTCATAAAGTATAAATAAACTATACCGTTTTTTCACAGTAGTTATAGTAGCCACGAAATAGGATTATTATTAATATAAAATTAATAACCTAAACAAGTCCTAATAAATATGGGGGGCAATTATTAGTGAGAGTAGAAGAAATAATTACAACAGATAACAAAACAAGGTATGTATTAGTGGACAAAAAAGGTAATTTAGTGGATCCAGTCAATAAATTTCTTAAATTCAAAGATAACAGTAACTCTGCAAGGGGGACTCTTCGGTCATATGCTTATGGACTATGCTTATACTTTAAATTTTTGGAACAAAAACAACTCCTCTACTATGATGTTGGTATCGACGATTTTGCAGAATATATTAGGTGGCTACAAAATCCCTATCAAGAACTTAAAGTAATTACAATAACTCCTAAGAATAAAGATAAAATAAGAAAGACTAGGACAATAAATCAATATATAAATAAGGTATATAATTTTTATGAATACATTATGAGACACGAGGATTATACATTAACCTTGTCTGAAAGGTTAAAAAAACAAATCTCTGGAAATATATCTGGTTACAAAAGTTTTCTTTACCACATTAAAAACAATCGAGCAAGTATGAAAAGAATATTAAAAGTCCCCGAACCAAAAGAACGTTTAAAAATTTTAACAAGAGATGAAGTTGAGACACTTATTAATGCTTGTAAAAACATACGCGATAAGTTTCTTCTATTACTTCTTTATGAAACTGGAATGCGTATAGGAGAAGCATTATCTCTTCATTTAAGCGATATTGTACCAGCAATGAAAAAATTATATATACAAGACCGTGGAGAATTAATAAATGGCGCAGAAATAAAAACAGTGTGTAGTCCCCGCATACTAGATATTCCTGAAAGTCTAGCTAGCCTGTACCGGACTTACATATTTGATATTCATACCGAAGAGGTTGATACTGACTTTATTTTTATTAAATTAACCGGTTCTAATAAGTTTGAACCATTAGATTACCTCTCTACCCAAAAAATATTTAACCGATTAGAACAACGGACAGGAATCCCTGTAACTGCACATATGTTTAGACATACTAACCTTACCGAATTATGGAGAACAGGCGAGATGCGGCCTGAAACTCTTAAAGAACGGGCTGGACATGCTCATATACAAACTACTATGCAGATGTACGTGCATCCTTCAGAAGAAGATATTAGACAGGACTGGGAAAATGCAATGGCAAAAAAAACAACAGTGGAGTGATGTAATGATTATATCTAAGTTCAAACCAGATGTTACTAATTTAAAAGTTAGAGAGCTTGTAACGTCTCTTAAATCCCCCTGGAGTGATGATGTATGGTTATTAAGTTCCCCAGTTTTTAGGGAATATGGAAAAATTGAAGAAAAGGGTGCATCTAAAAACTCAACAATTAGGTTTAATTCACTTCCAAACCTAGTTTCATTGGAAGCCAAGTATTTTCTTTTTCATAGTTTATTAAATTATAGATTTTCAATAAGAACTATATATACATATGGACAAACCTTTAAGCGCTTAGGTAGATTTTTAGAAAAATATTATTTCAATATTAACAGTTTTATAGATATTCCTTTTGAAAAAGCTTTGTCCAAATATAAGTTCTTCTTAAGACAAGAGAGGATTAGTTCCATAAAGGCAAATATTCATTTTTTTACTACCTTTTTTGAATTTCTATATGATTTTTATGACATGAGAGATGAGTTTGATAAGGACATATGGGATGTAAGAAATATCCCCCATGCTTCAGTAGAAATTAATTATTCCCGCTTTAAACTTAACTTTGAAAGTATTGACAAGAAGTTTAGAACAGTTGTTAAACAATATTGTTGGTACTCCCTGACGTTTAAATCATCAGGAAGGATTTATAATGCAGACTTAGTTGGAATAAAATGTTTTTTTGAATTTATTTCTAAATATTTCGGACATTGGAACGATTTGAGTGCTCTTTCAAGAAAAGACTTTGAAAAGTTTTTAGTGTTTTTTCATACAAGCTTTAAGAATTGTACTGATTCAACAAAACATCCTTATATTTCAGGAGTTAAACTTTTCCTTGAATATCTTCAAAAGAATGAATTACCTATTGGCCCCACCAAACCTATTCTAAGTATTGTTTTCCCAGAAGATATACCTTCAAAAAAGAGAAATCTAAATGAAAATGAAATTAAGTATATACCTGAAGATATTTTGAATCAGCTTCAAAATTTACTAAATTATGACCCTTCTAAGCTGACCCCCAAAATGACCGGAAAGGAATTGGAGTATGTACCAATTATAGTATTATTAATAGCTACTGGTTGGAGAATAAGTGATATCTTAAATCTAAGATACGATAATTGCCTAATAGTAATTAATAGTGAAAAATATTATCTTCAAGGAGATATAAATAAGACTAAGGTAAATAATCATCGTGTTCCTGTAGATAAAGATATAGCAATGGTTCTTCAAACGGTAATTGAAAGTACTAGGGAAAAATCAAATGATCAAAACAATCCTAATCGTTTCCTTTTTGTACGGACAAGTGGAAAGCGTATGGGCAGACCATTTGCAACTACCTCTGTTCAAAGAAATCTAAACAACTGGGCACTTAGATATAATATTGTTGATTCAAAAGGTGAAGTATTCCACTTTAGGAATCATGCTTTTAGGCATTCAAAAGGTGTAGAATTAATCAATTTAGGTATGAATTTAACACACATAATGAAATGGTTTGCACATGCATCTCCAGAAATGACGTTGACATATGCAAAGTTAGCTGATGATACTTTAAGAAAAGAATGGGAAAAAGCGCTTGAAAAAAAAGGACCACTTTTAAAAGTAAATATTAGCCAAGGGACTGTACAAGAGATTAAATTAGATGATGACCTAATTCATTGGGAATATATTAAGAGTAATATAGAGGCAGCAAAAGTTCCATTAGGTTACTGTATGGCCTCAAAAAAAGAGGGATGTCCATTTGTAATCACTCCCTGTCTTGATAATTGTCCAAACTTTTGTACTACTCCAGAACATATTTCAGAATTTGAGAAAGAAATACAAAATGTAAAAGAAGTCATAGAAAGAACTAAAGACATGCCAATATTTAATGAGAAAAATCAAAAACAACTTAAAAATCTTAACAGAATTAGAGACTTAATAAGTAATGGAGCTTCTTTTAATGGTATAAATGCAAAAAAGGTACTTTTAAATGCTAAGATTTCAAAGGAGAATTTTATTCATGAATCATAAGCGTAATACTGATGGCGTTTTAAAACATGCGATGCATAAAAGTAAAGCGACATCAACAAGAGTTGAAAATGCCATTAAAAAAGCAATAAAGGAACGAGCAAGAATTAATTTTAATAGCATAGCTACCTCTGCAAATGTTTCAAAATCTTATCTTTATAATAATAAAGATTTTAGAGTGAGAATTGAAACTTTACGCAGACAACAAAATGAAGTTAAAAATGTAAAATCAATTAAACATAATACAAGTGACAAAAGTAAAGATACAATTATTGAAGCCTTAAGACATAAAGTTAAAGAGTTAGAAAAAGAAAATAAGAAACTTACTGGTGAAAATAAACTCCTTCTCGGAAAATTATACGATAAACTTTAAAAAAGAAAAAACATATTCTCACTCGGGAGATTCGACATCTCCTCACCAAAATCCGGGTAATTTAAGTGAATTTAAGACAAATAAGAAGAATCCATTTTGAAAGAAAAGTTCAAAGAAAGTTACGATAAAAAAAGAAATTAATCTTTTGTTTAAAAAGATTAATTTCTTTTTTATGATTTAAATGTATTTTAACTTTATAATAAAATAGCCTAATTCATAGCCTGTTTTTATTATAGCTATAGCTGAAATTAAGGCTAATGGGTATTTAATAAATGGATTTTTCAGGAATCCCTGTATATTTTTCATATCGTAAACCTCCATTCTCGATTTATTCAACACCATTTATTGTAGTCTCATTTTGAGAAAACATAACTTTTAAATGCTCTGTTATGACCTTCATATTATCAATAGCATATCTAATTAGACTCAATATGTCTTCTTCTATATTAAGTCCTTTTCTAAACGTTTCGCCCAAGTTATCAATATTCTCAATATCACTATTTTCAAAATCAAAATTAATTCTTGTAAACGTCATAACATAATCAGCCGCTTCAATATTTTCTATTATTTCTTTCATTAAAGTTTTATGAAATTCTTTTGTCTTTTGAATATCCTCAAATACTACATTTTCACCAAATCCAAATCTTAAATACTCTTTATATGTTGTTTCTAGAGGATGAGCAATTATATATGATCTAATCGCTTTGAAATAATCATATTTATCCCTATTTATACTTTTAGCACCATAAAACTCGTCTTTGTCGTTCTTTTTGTCATAGACTGTTAATTTTCTTAACAAATATTCTATTGATGTTAATATTTTGTCTGAAACTGATATTAATTCATACACATTAATATCATCATTTTTATTGTTTATATCTTGCAAAGCATAATTTATAACTGCTCTAGCTGACATAATTTTAGTGTTTCTGTCAAAATGTTGATTTGCGTCTTTTTCAAAGTAATCATTACACACTTGATTAAATTCATCAAACGCTTCTCTATTAATTTTCACTAATAATCAACTCCTTCTATATCCATCATTATCGGTAGTATCAAAAAAAGCTAACTTCTTATCTTTTTTCAGATAAGAAGTTAGCTTTTTCGTTTTGGGGATGACTTGATTTCTTAGGTTGATGACAATGGGGTAGCACCTCATGCCCATCAACCTAAGAATAGTAGCTACCCCCAATAAACTTATTTATCTTAGCTTCATCCTTATATCAATAGACATTAATCCCCCACTGATAAAAGTTTCACTTTATCATTTCTCTAATTCCAAAAGATTTTTTATTTAATTCCCTTTAAAAGATATTTTTAAACAATTAAAAGCATCTGCCTTATTCTTCAATATATACTACCTAAACTTTTCATCCTCAATGTTTTTATAAACAGAAAAAGGGTAGATGCTGAACGATCATACTGGTTTAGTTAGCAAGGATGTACTCACTATAGTTATAAGAGGATGAATTCAATGTGTTCATCCTTCTTATATTTCTTGATAATCTTGCTTTAAAAACTTAGACATTTTAGTAAATTTAGCTCTCTGATGGATATCAATATCAAGAACAACATGCTTTAAGGTTTCTTCATTTTCAATTTTATCTCTATTAAGAGTAAGTATATATTGAAAATCATGATATTTACTTTCTTGGCTTGATAAGAAGTTTAAACTTTGAATAAGCGTATCCTGATCCACATCAAAAATATTATCATGTATCAATAGCCCTGGATGTCGCTTCCTTGTATACTCATTAAATAATAATGCCATGTCAAAAATAAAAACTTTCGTTCTATCTACACTATGACTGCCATCATCAAAAATTCTCATTTCTATATCAACCACTTTATTATTTGTTTTACTATTAATAGTATCAATACTAAAAGAACACTCTTTATTTCCCATTATAACTTGATGGATGTCTAATAAAGTCATTAAAAAACTATCCAATAATGGCTTTTTTTCGTCAATTGCAATATCTAATTCTGCAATTTCCTGTGTCTTTTTTAAGAACAAAGCTTTTTTTTCTTTTTCAGCACGCTCATACTCTTCATATAGAATTTTCTTCTTCGAATATTCTATATTCTTTTGCTCGAAAATTTTCAGGCTTATTTTTAAATTTTTCAGCACACCTTTTTGATCTATAATTTTTATCTTATTAGAATACTCTTCATCCACTTTTCTTATATCATCTGCTAAATTATATAATTCTTTTTGGATATCATCTGCTCTTTGATTCACTAAAGATCTTTGAAACTTTTCTATTTTCATTTTAAAGCCTATTGTTTCCTCTAAAGACTTAACAATCAAATCTCCCAATCCTTCTTTAAATTGATTATAGGCAATTTCAATTTCATCATTCTCGATTGTCTCAGGTTTAGGCAAAGAATTTATTTTTTGTAACTCATATTTTAAAGAGTTCTGCTTTAAGCGTAATTTATCAAGTAAATCTTCTAAACGCAAAAGGTCCTTTTCTAATGAATCAAAAGCATCATTATTTTTAAAACTTTCAATAGCCCCACTTATTTTTTGAAGTTCATAATCAAGTTCATTTAGTTCAGCCTTTACATCGCTTATCTTTTTACGATTACCATCTGTAACTTCTTTTTTTGTATTTTTCACAATTTCTTTTATTTCTTTGATTTTTTTTACCGTATCTAAGATTTTTTTATATAGTTGTAATGAAATATCTAGGTAAAACAAAAATGGTGTAAAATTAATTGGTATTTTTCTACTCATATCAAAACACTCTAAAATCTTTTTAAACCCTGATCTTTCATCTCTTATTAAAGGAGATATCAATTCTCTAAAGGAAGGAACAATTTCTCCTCTAAAGTTATTATACAAAAGATCTTTAATATATATTTGAGCTTCATCTAACTTCTCAAATGTAATTTTATTACCATCTCTAATAATAATAGGTTTTTCCTGCTCTCCTCTATTTCTACATATTGTTAGAGCAACATCTCCTATTTCCATATCTAATTTAATAAGCACATCATCTTTTAAAACATCATTGGGAATTAACTTAATTCGACTATCACTATATTTTTTAAGTAAACAAAAATTTAAAAATTCTATAGACATTGATTTTCCTACACCATTTGTCTTTCTTCCACGGATAGTTGATGCATCCGACCTTTCTCCCAAAATTATATTAACACCATCTTCAAAAATAATGGGCTCAAAAATTTCCGGACATGAATACAACTTTTTTAATTTTATTCTATTAACTATTCTTTCCATATATATGGCTCCTCAAATTTTATAATTCCTAATGAATATAAAAATGATAATCCGAAAACTATTTGTCTGCTATGAACAATACCATTTTTCTTAAGCTCATCCGAAATCTTATATATAGATATCTTTTTCACACTACTTTTATTTATTTCTTTAAGTATTAAAAAACCAATATATACTGCTGATGATTTTATATCTTCATTATTAGCAACCAACTGACTCATTTTATTCACCACCATTTGGAAAAACATTACATTTTATTGTTTCTGATATTAAATAAAATTTTATAGCCATTGTATCGTATTTCATACCAGACGTACTAATCAGTTCCTCAAAATGAACAGTAAGATTTTCTAAAGCCTTTTTAGGATTACCTTCTGCTTCATCTAAAAACGTGTTACTTATATCCTGTAAATAAAAACTTATCAATAAGCTTTTAACACTATCTAATCCTAATGTTTGATACGCACTTTCTACAGTAGCACCATATATAGTAACTAAACCTATATAAAGTCGCGTTAAAAATTCAGAATATTCTTTGAATCTAGTATATATTTTATGATCTGGATCTGTTACTGATGCTTTTTTATTTGCAACTATATTTTTATTACTACTTAGATGCTCTATTAACTTAACTATAGTTTCTATTTCACTTGCTTGAGTTTTCTTTACTTTATTAACTTTGTCATCTAATTCTATTTTCATAAAATCAGCTATTTCCTGTATTTCATCAGTATCTTTTTCCTTAATCTTTTTAATAACATCAGAAACATCAATTACATCGGCACTTTTATCAAATACAAACAATCCTTTTGTATCAAACGTCTTTGTATATTTTTTTTTATTAACGAGCATTAAAAAAATTAATTTATCATACTTATGATATAGTTTTTTTTCAATAAATTTGGTAATTGTTTTGTCAATTTTACTACTATCATTAGTGGAAGTCACTTGTATTGAAATCTTCGATTCTAAATCCCCTAAATCTATCGCTGCTGAATTTTTCTCTAAGATATTTAAGTTAACTAGGTCATAACCGTATACCTTATTTAATAAACCCCTAAAAAAATCTTCAGAAATAATATTAATATCATATAAATTTATCGCATTTCTACATTCTACTTGATATTTCAAAATCGAAAGTGAATCTATAATCATCTTTAAATACACTTCTTTATTCATAACTTTATCCCCATTTACAGCAAATTTATTATCATATCATTTTTATAATTATATATAAACACCTAATTTTTTTCCAGAACTTTTGTTCCACAAATGGATAAATGTACGACAGCAAAATAAAATTAATGTCTTTAGTTCCAGTCACGAAAAATATGGATAGTAATGTTCTGCTTTACAAAAAAACTATTATATTTTTTAAAAATGTACATCTAATAACCGAGTATCTCATCTAAATTAAACAACTTTATTATTTCTACACAGCACAAGCCTTATCTATATTCTCTGAAGAATGTTGCTGTTTTTTGATTTACCTATCAATTCAATGTGATCCTTCTCCAGGCTCAGTTTTTTCAATTTTTTTCTGAGCTTTATTTGTTATGCGATATTATCAATAATAAGAGTTCTTTTATTTTCACTTCAATTGGAGAACTAACTCTAGTTCCCCTAGAAAAAACACCTCCACGTTGCTTTGAAAAGGCTCAATACCCGTTTTTCAACATAAGGCGTTTTTATTTGTCTCATTTGTTTATGTCAGTACGAAATTCTACATAGAATACATATAAATAACGTAAAAAGCCTTACAAATATGTTTATTTAAAATAAAAGTCTTGATATCCCTTGGGTGCACAATCGACGTATTTAAACTTCCAATAAAAATAGTTTGCCTATGTATAACTTGATTTTTCGTATTCAAATATAAACAAACAAAATGCTCCTGTTGCAAAAAACGCATCTCTTCCATCATATAACTCGCACAATCTTCTGGACTTCGAATACTATATCTATTTTGATATTCTAAACGTACCATTCTTCTACCTAATTCAAAAGCAGCCATAAGCTGCGACGCCTTTGCAATCCCAACACCATGAATGCTCATCATCTCTTCTAACGTTGCATCCTTTAACATTCGTAAGCCGTCAAAATGATGTAGAATATTATCTGATAACGTTAACACCGTTTCTTCTTTAGAACCCGTTCTGAGTAAAACTGCAAGAAGTTCTCGATTCGATAAACTTCCTGCTCCTTCTAACAATAAACGCTCCCGTGGCTGTTCTTCTCTCACAACATCACGAATACCGTTCATCTCTCCACCCCTTTTTTTACGATTTCTCCTAAAGAAAACCCCATGCAATTTTACGCATGGGTTACATCGCTATCAAACTGTTTTAATTCACGGACAAGACGCGCAATTGGCAAGCCAACTACACTGTAGTAGTCCCCTTGAATATGTTGAACAAAAATAGACCCTTTACCTTGAATTCCATAGCTTCCTGCTTTATCAAGTGGTTCCTTCGATGCAACGTATACGTCTATTTCCTCTTCTGTTAATTCCCAAAATGTTACTTCTGTACGTTCATAAAAAGTTACCGTTTTTTCTTTCAATATAATTGCAACACCTGTGTATACTTCGTGTGTTTTCCCCGATAATAATCGTAACATTTCTTTCGCCTCAGCCTCATTAGACGGCTTTCCAAGAATACGTGAATCATATGTAACAATTGTATCTGCACCTAATACAACGTGATCACTATGATTTTCTGCCACAGCAGATGCTTTTTGCAAAGCAAGCGACATAACAATATCAGAAGGTGACAAATATGCACCAATCGTCTCTTCTACTTCACTAACAACGATTTCAAATGGCACATCAGCTAATTCAAGCAGTTCCTTCCTCCTAGGTGATCCTGAAGCTAAAATAATTTTCCTCATATTTTCTCCTTCCCTTCTCGCATGAAGCAGAATAATTCAAATCAATCGTATCAAAGGAATAGTTTCCCCACAAATTCTAGAAATATCATTTTCTCTAAACAAAATAATAGTTCTGTTTAAATACGATTATATTCTGCCCATACAGAAAGCACTTTGCTCTAAATTCAAAAGAAAAGAAAGAAGTATATATACTTCTTTCTCCTTCATCTTATTATCTTGTTATTTTACTTTTTGTGAAACCATTTTTTCGTACGAAAGTAATCCATCAATAATAACTTGATTTAATTTAGCCACAGATCCCTTATCACTCTTCCCTTCCTTAATCGTTTGCACCGCTATTGACGTATACGTATAAAGCTTCTTCGCATCTTCACGCTTCATACTCTTCCCTTCCTTTTCAATAGCTTTCCACTCTTTTTCAATCGCCTCTACATCTTTTGAATTACTTTTTCCACTAGTTTGTACGCTGGACACATATTTTGTTAAATGAGTATATAATGGCTGCACTTTCGCTAAAAACATTCCTACTTCTTTATCATTTTTGAGCAATGCTGTATCTGTAATATCCCAATTTTTTTTCAAAACTGACACACCATCTTGCTTATACTGATCTATTAATTGATTAACACCCTGTTCATCGCTCGTAATACCAACAACTAACGCATACTTATCACCACTCGGTTTCAAAGTAGCCACGCCCCCATTACTTTTCCACTCTTCAATAGCAGCCTGTCCTTTTTCTTCAGAGGAATAAATCCCTCCTTGAACAAAAAATAATTTCATCGGGTCTAATGACGTTCCTACCTGCGCTTTTTGTTTTTCCTCTTTTGGTGCCGGTGTTTGTTCTGCCGTTCCACCCACCTTTGATTCTTCATTCCCCATCTGCTTCGAAGCTGTTACTTCGCTTCCCCCTGTCGTTCCTTGTCCTTTAAGTAAATGCAGCATTCCCATTCCAAACGCCGTACCAATAACAATTGCAGTTGCAACGATTGCAATTATTGTATTACTCCACTTCTTTCGTTTTTTTTCCTTAGACACTAATTTCGCTTTTTGAAACGGAACAACGTTTTTTAGTCTTTCACTTTCTACTACCATCCAGTCAAACTCATCTTTCTTCTTTTCCTCATACTTCGCTTCTGTTCCATTTACTTTCACTGAGATCGTTCGTGATTGCTTGTCCATACACTCACACCTCACCTCTTATCGTTGTCCGCATCATATCATATTCACTTCGCAAAAAAACGAGATATTTGTCAGAGAAATTCGCCAAATAACCCTATATATTTATCTTATATGTATGCATTTGACTTCATTTGTAGAACAAAAAACTAGATAGCAAAGACTATCTAGTTTTTCTCACGAATATATTTTCGAACTTCAGAAATGAAATAAAGAGAACCTGTTATGATAAAGACATCATTTTCTCCAATCATACCAACTTTTGTATCAATTGCCTCTTTCCAATCTTCAAAAACTAATTTTGACTCTTGTTGTGAATACGATGCAAGCTTGTCAGCAGAAATGGCACGATCAAAGGCAAACGTCGTAAATATTATTTCATCAGCAACTTTTTCTAATTGCCCTACCATGTTATGTAACTGTTTGTCACCAAGAGCAGTAAATAAAACTATTACATTCTTCTTTTTATAATGTGCCTCTACTGTTTTTACAAGACTTTCAATACCTTCTGGATTATGGGCACCATCTATTATAATATCTGGATTACTTTGTAACTTTTCAAATCGACCAATCCAGTATGCTTCTTGTAAGCCAGCTTTTATTTCCTCTTCATCAATTAAAAATGATAAATATGTTTTTAAATACATGACTGCCATAAGCGCTAGCGCTGCATTGCCTACTTGATGAATACCTTTCATTGAAATCCGAACATTTTCAAATGAGGCGAATGGACAAGCAAAATCAAAATGTTCCCCATCTTCATTAGAATGTTTATGTAATGTTGTAAACTGTTTTCCAAATTCATATAAGCTTGCATGATTTTCCTTAGCAACCTTTTGAATTACTTGTAATGCTTCTTCATTTTTCACACCAGTAATAACTGGAACACCAGACTTAATAATTCCTGCCTTTTCATATGCAATTTCTCCTAGTGTATTGCCTAAAATATGCATATGATCGTGACCGATATTCGTAATAATCGTGAGAACCGGATGAATAACATTTGTAGAATCAAATCTTCCCCCAAGCCCCGTTTCAAATAAAACAACATCACAGAAATTAACTTTACCGAAATAACAAATTGCCATTACTGTAATGATTTCAAATTCAGTCGCTTCTCCTAATTCCGTCTCATCTAATTTTTCAACGACTGGCTTTACCATATTTACAAGTTCCGCAATCTCTTCATCTGCAATCGGTATTCCGTTTATACTAATACGTTCATTGAATGTTTCTATGTAAGGCGATGTAAACGTTCCTACTTTATATTTCGCGCCTTCTAACATGTAGCGCATATATGTTAAAGTTGAACCTTTTCCATTTGTGCCGGCAAGATGAACACATTTTATATGACGCTCTGGATTTCCGAGTTCTTCTAACATCCATTGCATTCTTTCTAGTCCTGGTTTTATCCCAAATTTCAATCGGCTATGAATCCAGCTTATCGCTTCTTCGTATGTATGTATCACGTTTGCTATTCCCCTTTCAAAAGACAAACTTCATAATTCTATTATACGCAAAGAAAAGAGACTCACCAATATAGTGAGTCTCTGAAAAACATTTTATTTTTCAAGATCAGCTAGACGTTGACGAACCGCTTCGCGTTTTTCTAGATAATCTTGCTCTTTCGCACGCTCTCCGTCAATAACTTCTGCAGGAGCTTTCGCTACGAATCCTTGGTTTGAAAGTTTCTTCTGTACACGTTCTACTTCTTTACCGAACTTCTCAAGTTCTTTTTCAAGACGCGCTTTCTCTTCATCAAGATTGATAAGATCAGCTAACGGTAAGAATAACTCTGCACCTGATACAATTGCAGTCATCGCTTTTTCTGGCGCTTGTAAATCAATCTTAATTGTTAGTTCACTTGGGTTACAGAAACGCTCAATGTAAGAGCTGTTTTTCGTAAGCTGAGCTAGTACTGCCTCATCTTTTGCTTTAATTTGCATTTGAACTTTTTTGCTCATTGGCGTATTTACTTCCGCACGGATGTTACGAACAGAGCGAATGATATCAACTAGAAGGTGCATTTCTGCTGCCGCTTCTTTATCTTGTAAATCTTCGCGAACTGTTGGCCATGCTGCTACTGTAATAGACTCGCCTTCATGCGGTAAATGCTGCCAAATTTTCTCTGTTACAAATGGCATGAATGGGTGTAATAGACGCATTGTTTGATCTAATACGTAAGCTAAAATAGAACGAGTTGTTTTCTTAGCTGCTTCATCTTCACCGTATAGTGGCAGTTTCGCCATCTCAATATACCAGTCACAGAAATCATCCCAAATGAAGTTGTATAATGAACGACCAGCTTCACCGAACTCATATTTATCCATGTTACGTGTTACACTTTCGATTGTTTCGTTTAAGCGAGTTAAAATCCACTTATCTGCAACTGATTTTTCACCAGTTAAATCGATTTCTTCATACTTCATGTCATCCATGTTCATTAATACGAAACGTGATGCGTTCCAAATTTTATTAATGAAGTTCCAAGTAGATTCTACTTTTTCCATGCTGAAACGTAAATCTTGACCTGGTGCACTTCCTGTTGATAAGAAATAGCGCATTGCATCTGCACCGTACTTCTCGATAACATCCATTGGATCAATACCGTTACCAAGAGATTTACTCATTTTACGTCCTTGCTCATCACGAACTAAACCGTGAATTAATACATCTTTAAATGGACGCTCTCCTGTAAACTCTAAACCTTGGAAAATCATACGAGATACCCAGAAGAAGATAATGTCATAACCAGTTACTAAAGCATCTGTTGAATAGAACTTTTTAAAGTCTGTTGCATCTTCATTCGGCCAGCCGAGTGTTGAGAAAGGCCATAGTGCTGAACTAAACCATGTATCAAGTACGTCGTTATCTTGATTCCAGTTTTCAATATCCGCTGGTGCTTCTGTACCTACGTATACTTCACCAGTTTCTTTATGATACCAAGCTGGAATGCGGTGACCCCACCATAATTGACGAGAAATACACCAGTCATGAATGTTTTCC
This sequence comes from Bacillus sp. RIT 809, assembly GCF_016892495.1. Taxonomy (NCBI): domain Bacteria; kingdom Bacillati; phylum Bacillota; class Bacilli; order Caryophanales; family Bacillaceae; genus Bacillus; species Bacillus sp. RIT 809. The sequence goes on from NZ_JAFEMR010000005.1 coordinate 39,974, forward strand.
ATCCAGCGTAAGTATGTGTTTTCAAAACGCTCTGGTACGAACGTTACTTTTTCTTCTTCTTTTTGTTGAAGTTTTACCGCTTTTTCTGCAAGTGGAGCCATTTTTACGAACCATTGTGTTGATAAGTAAGGCTCAACAACTGCACCGCTACGCTCACTATGACCTACTGAGTGCATATGAGGCTCGATTTCTACTAATACGCCAGCTTCTTGTAAGTCTTTCACTAACTCTTTACGACATTCGAAACGATCCATACCGTTGTACTTACCAGCTTTTTCGTTCATCGTTCCATCTTCGTTCATTACTAAAATACGTGGTAAGTCATGACGGTTACCTACTTCAAAGTCATTCGGGTCATGAGCTGGTGTAATTTTTACAACGCCTGTTCCGAAGTCTTTTTCTACGTATTCATCAGCAATAATCGGAATCTCACGGCCTACAATTGGAAGTGTTACTGTTTTTCCGATTAAATGTTTGTAACGATCATCTTCTGGATGAACTGCTACTGCTGTATCACCAAGCATTGTTTCTGGACGAGTAGTTGCAAGGCGAATGTGACCTGAACCGTCTGTTAGCGGATAGTTCATATGGTAGAATGCACCTTGAACTTCTTTATGAATTACTTCAATATCAGAAAGAGCTGTGCGTGTTGCTGGATCCCAGTTGATGATATACTCACCGCGGTAAATTAAGCCTTTTTCATATAATTGAACGAATACTTTATTAACAGCATTAGATAAACCTTCATCTAATGTGAAGCGTTCACGAGAATAGTCTAGTCCTAAACCAACTTTCCCCCATTGTTGACGAATGTGAGAAGCGTATTCTTCTTTCCATTCCCAAGCTTTTTCAAGGAATTTCTCACGGCCAAGATCGTAACGTGAAATACCTTCTTCACGAAGTTTCCCTTCTACTTTCGCTTGCGTTGCGATACCAGCATGGTCCATTCCTGGAAGCCATAATACATCATAACCTTGCATACGCTTTGTACGAGTTAAAATATCTTGAAGAGTTGTATCCCAAGCATGACCTAAGTGTAACTTACCAGTTACGTTCGGAGGTGGGATTACAATTGTATATGGTTGTTTCTTCTCGTCTCCTGTTGCTTCGAAATATTTGCCTTCAAGCCACCACTTGTAAAGGCCTTCTTCAACGGACATATGATCATATTTAGTTGGTAAATTCTTTTCCGTATTTGACATTATTTTCCCTCCTTAAAATAAAAAATGCCCCTCATCCAAAAAAGGACGAGGGACATCGCGGTACCACCTTTATTTACAAACAAATTCAGAATTTGCTTATACTCTTAATTTGATAACGGACAAATCCGTCTTTTCCTAATGAGAACCATTCCGTTCAGAAAAGATGCTCCAGGGCTACCTTCTAACATAACTATCTAGAGAACCTCCCAGCCAATGGTTCCCCTCTCTGAAGACGTTTCATGTTATACTCTTCCCCTTCGTTGCATTTATGTGATTGTTAATTATTATATACAATAGTGTAAAAAACGAAACCTTATTCGTCAAGATAAATTTGAAACTATGACCTTTATCTCTTTATGGAACTAATAAAAAAAGATAAGCAGGGTTCTCCCTACTTATCTTCTTTATCCCGCGTTAACGAGCAGTAAGACCCCCACCTCAAAATCCGGCTGAAACAAAGTAGTTAGGTGGGAGATCCACTGCCCGTAAACGCCCGATTGGTGAAGGCTAATAATCAGTGGGGGATGAACAAAACCCCCACTGATTAAAGTTTCACTTTATCCGTTCCCTTGCTGGGCAGCTTGTAATTGCGAAAGGAAATATTCTGTATTGCTAATGAGCCAGTGCGATTGCTGCAGGCTTTTCACCCCGCGAAGCTCATTTTCTTCATTACGACTCTTTCTTCTTTTCGTATACGACTGAATTTGCCGAATAAAATGCGACGGGTACGTCATATACGCAAACATAAGAATCTGCTCCTCTTTCGTAAATGGAAAATTTTTTTGATACATTTGATACCATTCAAAGCGGTCACTCCGCGCAATTGGATATGTGTTTAAAGACCTTGAATAAAAGCTGACGATATCCTGTACCGGTGTAGCAAACTGAGACTTTTCTAAACTAATAAAATAACCGTTTCGTTCATAATCAAATAAAAAGTGATTAAGCGATACATTTCCATGAACGAAAGTAGTACGTGTCGTTTCCTTTTCTTTCATTGCATCATGCCATTCACTTAATTGTTTCGTTGCGAACTCACGTGCTCTCATAACATGGTGATAATACGTACAATATTGTAATTCAAATGGCGACATATACCACTTCGCTTCAGATTCTACAAGAAACTCTTCTAATATCTCACCATCATTTTCCCAACGTTCGGATATATTTGTATAATGTTTTTCTAAATCTTCTTCTGTATAAGTTTCCTCTTTCACCGTTTTTTGATGCAACGTCCCGAGCGTTTGAAACATCTTATGGTATTGATCATTATCTTCGCCATTTCCTTCCGCACGTTCTAACCAAGGCATTAAATAATAGCTATACGTCCCATCACTTAAAACATAATTCCCGTCCGTCGCATGATAGATAGGTACATAATTCGAAAAACCTTTCTCCTTCAAATATTGAATATGGTGCAAAAAATTATTCCGCTCTAATTTTCTATCTTGTATTTTCTTTAACGCATACGGACCTTGATTCGTATAAATTTTCATTACACTTCCGTGCTCTTCCATATGTTGAGTGTCCAATCTATATTGCCTCACAATGGGTTCATAGCGATTTCGTAATTCAATATCCATACGAATAACCCTTTCTTATTCAAAACATAGCTTCTAGGAAAAGAAAAGAGGTGAGTGAAAAAACTCACTCACTTATTTCGCTGTTGCTTTTGAAACAGGAATATATATAATTTGCCCTGTAGTTAAATATATATCTTCTGATTGATTTACACGATATAAGCTTTGTACAGTCGTTTCATAACGTTCTGCAACAGCTTCAATTGTATCTCCTTCTTGTACGAAGTACATTCTTAACTTCGTAAATTCTTCTTCTGGTTCTTTCGTAAATAATTTCGTTAAATAAAGTGCATTTTCATCTCGCTGTGAATATGCTTCTTCCTCTGGCTCTTCCTGCTTTTTCGCTTTTTCTTTCTTGAAATTTTTCCGCCCAAACAATTCAAATTGTGGCGTCGTTTCTTGCTCCTCTTCACGCTCCACAAGTTCATGTTCTTCTAATTCCTCTTCTTCTATTTCTTGCTCTTTTCTTTCTTCTAACTGAAACGGTTCAAATGCATAATCTTCCCATCCATCTGATTCTTTATAGGCTGGTACCTCTTCGTGCGGCGCAGGTCTACTTTCATCATCTTCAGCTGAATCAGCTGAATCAGCTTCCAACTCGGCATACGCCGTCTCTTCCTCTTCATCCTCGGTTCTTTCTTCGTCACATAAACCTGTAATAGATATATCCGCTAATAGTTGTAAGCAACCATTTTCCTTTAATTCATAATCAAATTCCTCGATTGATACATATAATTCTTCAATTACTTTCACTCGATTTCTTGGAATTGATATTTCGAGCGGAAAGGAATGGACAAGCTCATTAACCCCATCTGCCCTTGTTTCTACATAATCAATTGCCTTTGCTGGTGATAGCTCTCTTAATGAATAAGCTGAATCATCTTGCCTTGCAACGTACTCTCCCGTTAAATCTAATTGCCCTCTCACGATAACTTCATGATCGAGCTCCTCTATCTCAACGTCTGGATCTAACGAAATTGACAAAAGTTCTTCGACTTCCTGTCCCTTCTGGAACCAAACAGATTCTTTTAATGAAAATCGTAATGAATGATCTGTTGCCACTTCTTTTCCCCCTCCCAAACTATAGGTCATTACAGATTTATGTTCCCTAAGGCTACTTTATGAATAAAAAAAATCGCTCCCCTAATGGAAAGCGATTTTCTCTAAGAAATTATGCTTTTAATTTTGACATTGCAATTTCGGCCGCCGCAATTGTCGCCTCAATATCTGCATCACTATGTGCTGTCGATAAGAATAAACCTTCAAATTGAGAAGGTGGTAAAAATACACCTTGTTCTACCATTTCACGATAGTAAGCTGCAAAGAATTCTAAGTTTGAAGATTTTGCTGTATCATAATTAATAACTTGCTCATCTGTAAAGAAAATACCAATCATAGAACCTGCACGATTAATGTGATGCGGGATATTATGCTTTTCAGCTGCCTTACGTAGTCCAGCCTCTAACATTTCTGCTTTACGCTCAAATTCCACATATGATTCTGGTGTTAACTGCACTAACGTTTCATAGCCTGCTGTCATTGCAAGTGGATTACCCGATAATGTTCCAGCTTGGTAAATCGGTCCGCTTGGTGCAACTTGACGCATAATCTCTGCCTTACCACCGTATGCTCCTACCGGCAAGCCACCACCGATTACTTTACCTAAACAAGTTAAGTCAGGAGTTACGCCGTAGTAACCTTGTCCACAATTATAAGCAACACGGAATCCAGTCATTACTTCATCAAAAATAAGTAGTGCACCGTTTTGCTCTGTCACTTCACGAAGTCCTTCTAGAAATCCTGGTTGCGGGGGAACAACACCCATATTCCCTGCCACTGGTTCTACAATTATACAAGCGATGTCATCACCGAATTGTTCGAAAGCATATTTTACACTTTCTAAATCGTTGTACGCTACTGTAATCGTATTTTTCGCTACACCTTCTGGTACACCAGGGCTATCTGGTAAACCTAGCGTTGCTACACCCGAACCTGCTTTAATCAATAAAGAATCACCATGACCGTGATAACAACCAATGAATTTCAAAATTTTGTTACGCCCTGTATAACCTCGAGCTAAACGTAGTGCACTCATTGTCGCTTCTGTTCCAGAGTTAACCATACGTACAATCTCAATTGATGGCACGCGCTCAATAACAAGCTGCGCTAATTTATTTTCAATTTCTGTTGGGGCACCAAAGCTTGTTCCTTTTTCAGCAACAGCTTTTAAAGCCTCAACAACACGGTCGTTCGCATGACCATGAATTAAAGGTCCCCACGATAATACGTAATCGATGTATTCATTCCCATCGATATCATATACTTTAGAGCCTTTTCCGCGCTCCATAAACAGCGGATTCATACCAACAGACTTAAAGGCACGAACAGGGCTATTTACGCCTCCAGGCATTAAATTTTGTGCCTCTTCAAACGCCGCAATCGACTTATCGAACTTTTTCATTATTTAGCGCCTCCTTCTTGTAACCATCTTGCTGCATCTTTTGCATGATACGTAATAATCAAGTCTGCTCCTGCGCGTTTCATGCTAATTAATTTCTCAAGTACAACTTCTTTTTCATTAATCCAACCATTTTGCGCTGCTGCTTTAATCATCGAATATTCACCACTTACGTTATAAGCAACGACTGGTAAGTTAAAGCTATTTTTCACATCACGAACGATATCTAAATAAGAAAGAGCTGGCTTTACAATTAAGAAGTCTGCCCCTTCCATTACATCTGATTCTGCTTCACGGAATGCTTCCATACGATTCGCTGGGTCCATTTGATATGTTTTACGGTCACCGAACTGCGGTGCACCATGTGCTGCATCACGAAACGGCCCGTAAAATGCTGATGAATATTTCACAGCGTACGACATAACTGGTACATGTGCGAAACCATTTTCATCTAATGCATGACGAATTGCTGTTACAAATCCGTCCATCATATTTGATGGTGCAATAATGTCTGCGCCTGCTTTCGCTTGACTTACAGCTGTTTTTGCAAGAACTGCAAGAGACTCATCATTTAAAATAACGCCATCTTCTATAACACCGCAATGACCATGGCTTGTGAATTGACATAAACATGTATCTGCAACTACTACTAGCTCTGGGAACTCATCTTTAATTTGCTTAATTGCACGCTGTACAATTCCATGCTCACAATATGCCGATGATCCAACTTCGTCCTTTTCAGCAGGTAAACCAAATACAATAACAGAACGAATACCTAAATCAACGACCTCTTGCATTTCAGCTTGCAATAAGTCTAACGACATTTGATATACGCCTGGCATAGAAGGAACTTCATTACGAGTATTTTCTCCTTCTAATACAAAAATAGGGTAAATAAAATCTTCTGTATGTAAAAATGTTTCACGCACAAGTGCACGCATGCCCCCGCTTTGTCTTAGACGACGATGACGATTAAATTGTAAAGAATTCATAGATTTCTATCCCCATTCTTTTATTTTATAGATTCACAAATGCATTGCAGTAATGCTTCTACAGTGTACTCTTTTGGCACAATAACATGTGGAAAATAAAGGTTCGCCTCTTTTTCCGTAATAGGCCCTATACAAGCAATTGTACATTTTTTTGTCCATTCTCTCCAGTTTGTACCCCCAAGTAAATGAACAAAACTATCAACAGTTGACGGGCTCGTAAATGTAATAATATTTACTTCCCCTAATTTCAATGCTGCTATAAGTTCTTGTTTTTTCTCTACATTCACCTTCGTACCATATACGATTAGCTCATCTAGAAAAACACCAAACTCCCTAAGTTTAACCGGGATTACATCTCTTGCTAAATTCCCTTTCGGAAATAAAATACGCTCGTTTCCACTTAATTCTTTTAGAAACTCTTCGGCAAATGCTTCTGCAACAAATGAGGTCGGAACAAAATGAACTTGATAGCCCCTTTTTTCTAACTCTAATTTTGTTTTCACGCCTACCGCAGCGATTTTAATAGTTAATGGTATTTTCTTTTTCAAACCATCTAGAAAAAAAGCTACTCCATTTTTACTCGTAAAAATAACCCAGTCATACGAATGTAGTTGCCTTGTTATACGTTGAATTTGCCTATGAGATGTGCCTTCCATACGCAAAAGCGGAATTTCCAATGGAATTCCGCTCCTTTCTTTCACTGCTACACTCATTTGTTTCGCTTGATGCTGGGCACGTGTAATCAATACTATTTTGCCAGCGAGAGCATCCATATTTATTGTTGCTCCTTATTTGCAGCAAGAATGAGCTCTTTTGCTCCTTGTTTAATTAAACGGTCCGCAGCCTCTAATCCTACTTGCTTCGGATCAGTGCCTACTACTATTTCTTTCAATAAAACAGAACCGTCCATAGAACCGACAAGCGCTGTTAATTCGATTGCATCATTTTCTTTAAGAGTTGCATATCCAGCGATTGGAACTTGGCATCCACCTTCAAGTTTATGAAGAAATACTCGTTCAGCAGCCACTGTTCTTTCTGTTACTGCATCATTAATATGTGCTAACAACTGAAGTAAATCCTTATCATCCTCACGACATTCAATCGCTAATGCACCTTGTCCTACGGCTGGTACACATAACGTTTCGTCTAAATGTTCTGTAATAACTTCTCCGTCCCAGCCCATTCTCTGTAATCCAGCTGTCGCTAAAATAATTGCATCGTAATCTTCATCTTTTAACTTACGTAAGCGTGTATCGATATTCCCACGAATCCATTTCACTTGTAAATCTGGTCTCGCAGCTAGTAATTGTGCACTACGTCTCAAACTACTCGTCCCTAAGATCGCGCCTTCTGCTAAGTCTTTAAACGATTCTCCGTTTTTAGAAATAAAAGCATCACGAGGGTCAACGCGCTTTGGCGTACAACCAATCGTTAATCCATCTGGAAGTACAGCTGGCATATCTTTCATACTATGTACAGCCATATCAATTTCTTTCGTAAGTAACGCATGTTCAATTTCCTTTACAAATAAACCTTTTCCGCCTACTTTTGAAAGAGTAACATCTAAAATAACATCACCTTTTGTGACGATTTCTTTCACTTCAAATTCATATGGTAAACCAAGCGCTTTTAATTGATCGATAAACCAATTTGTTTGTGTTAATGCTAGTTTACTCTTTCGTGAACCTACAATAATTTTGCGCATAATTCTCTCTCCTCATTATAAATACCAAAAGTGGAAATTAGATAAACTGCTTAATAGAAAAATGTTAACTAGCATTACGAGAAATGCCCCGATATTCCACAGCACAATTTTCTTACCTTGCAACACATCTGCCGCTCGTAAATATAAGCCCGCACAATATACAAATAGAACGACAAAAGACCCGATTACTTTCGTATCATACCAATGGAAATTATCCAATTTTGTATATCCCCATATGCATCCTAATATAATTGCTAATAAGAAAAACGGAACAGAAAATAAATTTAATCCGTAAGACATAGATTCAAGCTTCGGCAAATTCCCTAACCTTCTTAATCTCGCATTCCATTTTTTCTTTTTTAATAGCCGATATTGCAATAAATACATAATAGAAAAAATAAACGATACAGTAAACGTTGCATAAGAAATAATCGCCATACCGACATGCACGTATACAAGTTCTGAAACTAATTGCTCTGCAAGTACTGGCGACATCTTTCCGAGCGGTGTAAAAATAGAAAAAGCGCTTACGCCAAATGCTACAACATTTGTAAAAAAGACTAAAAAGTCAATGCGCATAAATCGATTAATGACTAATGACATCGTAATCAATAACCAAACATAAAAATAAATCCCTGACAATAAAGTTAAAATAGGATTCGTTTCTGAATCTGTAGCCCTAAGCAACATAAAGATAGACTGCAATACCCATACAATCGAAAGTAACCAAAAAGCAAATCGGTTCGCCTTTCGGTTACTTTGAAAATAATCTATAAAATATAAACTAATGCTACAAGCATATAAAATAATTGCAATATGATAAATAATACTGTTATTTAAAAAACTCATCCGATCATCCTTCCAAGTTATAAAGATGGAACGGATGGTGTCCACGCTCTTTTATGTTCTACTTCTTCCGTATTTCCCGCTTCTTCCACTTCTAAATCAAAAATCTTCGCAAATAAAGCTAATTTTTCGCCAGCTCCCTCTTCAGCAGCTAATTCTTTAGCTACTAAAATTGGATCTTTTAACAATTGGTTAATAATACTTTTCGTATGTTTACTAATTACTTTTTTCTCACGATCACTAAGGTTTGGTATTTTTCGCTCAAGACTTTCCATCGTGTCACTTTGAATTGCTAGCGCTTTATCACGAAGAGCCGATATTAACGGTACAACACCAAGCGTACTTAACCACGTTTTAAATAAAACCATTTCCTCTTCAATCATAAATTGAATTTTCTCTGCTTCTTTTAAACGTTCAGCACGGTTTGCTTCAACTACACCTTGCAAATCGTCGATATCATATAAGAAAGAGCCTTCTAATTCATCAATCGCAGGATCAATATCACGTGGTACTGCAATATCAACCATAAATAACGGACGACCAGAGCGCATTCTCTCTACTTTCGTCATCATCTCTTTCGTAATGACATATTCTGATGCACCCGTTGAACTAATTAAAATATCCGCTTCTAATAATGCACATTGCAATTCACTTAAAGGCTTTGCATGTCCCATATATTTCTCAGCCATCACTTCCGCTTTCGTAAGCGTCCTATTCATAACTGTTACTTTACGAGCACCGCTTCCGTATAAGTTTTGCAGTGCAAGTTCACCCATCTTACCAGCACCAAGAATAAGTACATGACAATCTGTTAAATCGCCAAATATTTTCTTTCCGAGCTCAACAGCAGCATAACTAACAGACATCGCACTTTCACCAATCGTTGTTTCTGAGTGCGCACGTTTTGCTAACGTAACCACTTGCTTAAACAACTCATTAAAAATTGTACCTGTCGCTTTTACTTGTTGCGCTTCTAAAAAGCTATCTTTTATTTGACCTAAAATTTGCGTTTCTCCAACAACCATAGAATCTAGACCGCACGTTACGCGGAATAAATGATCTATTGCGCCATCTTGTTCAAAAATAGACAAGTATGGTGCGACTTCTTCTATTTCAAGCTGAAACCAATCAGCTAAAAACTTCTTAATGTAATACCGTCCCGTGTGTAATTGATCGACAACAGCGTAAATCTCAGTGCGATTACAAGTTGATACAATGACATTTTCTAGTACGCTCTTTTGGTTTTGTAATGTAGTCATTGCTTGCTCTAGCTCTGCTGCCTGAAATGTGAGTTTCTCACGAAATTCTACAGGGGCTGTTCGATAATTTACACTAACAACAAGAATATGCACGCAGCATGTCCCCCTTCACCCGTTTTATCACTTTATCTACTATCATAATACAACTTTCCTCTTATGAATCTGACAATCGTGTGAACAACTGATTATTTTTTCTCCATATGTAATAAAGGAGCTTCAGTAAGATTAATAAAGAACTCTCTACTTTATAATGATTATAAAATAATAACTCTATTTGTACGTTACCAAAAAAAGTCCTCATAATCAAGTGATGGAAACTATTCCATATTAATTATAACATCATCTTTTCTATCTTCTTTCATCATGAAGGAAAATATGTATGATTGTTCCAAAATATAGTACTCACTTTCTCAATGCAATGCATTTGACATTGTATTTATTTTTCGTTATATTGATTTTACAAAATTAAATTGTGCACAATTCAAAAAACATAAGGAGTTGCTTATGAAAGAAAATCCTCTACATCTAGATAACCAACTTTGTTTTTCTATTTACGCTTGTTCTAAAGAGGTTACTCGTTTTTACCGACCCTATTTAGAAGAAATGGGCATTACGTATCCCCAGTACATTACTTTACTCGTACTCTGGGAACGAGACGGACTAACAGTAAAAGAAATTGGAGAACGTCTATTTTTAGATTCTGGTACTTTAACACCTATGTTAAAACGGATGGAATCATTAAAACTTGTACAACGTGTTCGTTCAAAAGAAGACGAGCGAAAAGTTTGTATTGAATTAACAGAACAAGGTAAAGATTTAAAAGAAATAGCTTGTTCATTACCGACAACGATGGCTACAAATTTAGGAATTACAGAGCAAGAATATCATTCTTTATTAATCCAATTAAACACATTAATTGAAACAATGAAAAAAATTAATAATAGAAAAGGGGAATAAACATGGATAAATTATATACTGCTTCAGTAACAGCTACAGGTGGAAGAAACGGTAAGGTAGTTTCAGATGATGGCATATTAAATCTTGATGTAAAAATGCCAAAAGCACTAGGTGGCGCAGGCGGAGAGGCAACAAATCCAGAACAATTATTTGCAGCTGGTTATGCAGCTTGCTTTGATAGCGCATTGCAACTTGTAATTCGTACAAAACGTGTGAAAGTGGAAAGTACAGAAGTGACTGCACACGTTTCTATCGATAAAGATACAGATGGTGGTTTCGGACTGTCTGCTGTACTTGACGTACATGTTGCTGGTGTTTCTCATGCCGAAGCACAAGAACTTGTAGAAGCCGCTCACGGTGTATGTCCTTACTCTAAAGCAACAAGAGGAAATATTGAAGTTACATTAAACGTACGCTAAAAGTTTAGTAAATAAAAAAAAACGCGCGACATTCGTCACGCGTTTTTCGTTTTTGTCATTTTATGAATTGCTTTCCATGCTTCTTCTTTTCCAAGACCTGTTTCAGAAGAGAATAGAACGATTTCATCGCCAATTTCAACAGCAAGCGTTTCTTTTACAACTTTTAAATGCTTTTGCCATTTCCCTTTCGGAATTTTATCGGCTTTCGTTGCAATAATAATTGTTGGGATTTCATAGTGCTTTAAGAAATCATACATCATAATGTCATCTTTTGTTGGTTGGTGACGTAAATCAACTACTAATACAGCTGCGTCTAATTGCGTACGTGTTGTAAAGTAAGTCTCAATCATTCTGCCCCATGCCGCGCGCTCTGTTTTAGATACTTTCGCATATCCATAACCTGGAACGTCAACAAAATGCATCATTTCATTGATTAAGAAAAAGTTCAGCGTTTGCGTTTTTCCTGGTTTAGAAGAAATACGTACTAACTTTTTACGATTTAAAATTTTATTAATAAAGGAAGACTTCCCGACATTAGAACGACCTGCTAAGGCAATTTCTGGTAAATCACTGTCTGGATATTGTTCCGGTTTAACGGCACTAATTACAATATCTGCTTTTGTTACTTTCATTGTTTCACTCCTACTAATGCGTGCTCCAATACTTCGTCTAAATGAGATGCAAGCACAAACGTAAGGTTTTCTTTTACGCTCTCTGGAATATCATCTAAATCTTTCTCATTTTCCGCCGGTAAAATAATTTTTGTTAATCCCGCGCGGTGAGCACTTAATGTTTTTTCTTTCAAACCACCAATTGGTAATACACGACCACGAAGTGTAATTTCACCTGTCATACCAACTTCTTTACTTACAGGAATACCTGTTAGTGCAGAAATAAGTGCCGTTGCCATCGTAATACCTGCTGACGGTCCATCTTTTGGAACTGCTCCTTCTGGAACATGAATATGAATATCGTTTTTCTCATGGAAATCCGGATCAATATGAAGTTCTTCTGCACGAGAACGAATATAGCTAAACGCGGCTTGTGCGGATTCTTTCATAACATCCCCAAGTTTCCCTGTTAAAATTAATTTCCCTTTTCCTGGCGCTACAGACACTTCAATTGCAAGTGTATCGCCGCCCGCTGCTGTGTAAGCTAGACCTGTTGCCATACCAACTTGGTCTGTTTTTTCAGCTTGACCATAACGGAATATATGCTTACCAAGTAAATCAACAATATTTTTCTCTGTCACAACAATGCGCTTGCGTTCTGCTGTAACGATAATTTTTGCTGCTTTACGGCAAACTTTTGCAATTTGACGCTCTAACGTACGAACACCAGCCTCGCGTGTATAATAACGAATAATTTCAAGAAGCGCTTCATCACGCACTTGCAAATTACCTTTTCGCAAGCCGTGCTCTTTTAATTGTTTCGGCAATAAATGCTCACGAGCAATATGCACCTTTTCAAGTTCTGTATAACCAGCAATCGAAATGATTTCCATACGGTCAAGCAATGGGCCCGGAACACTTGCAAGTGTATTAGCAGTTGCAACGAACATAACTTTCGATAAATCATATGGCTCTTCAATGTAATGATCACTGAAGTTATGGTTTTGCTCTGGATCTAACACTTCAAGTAACGCCGCTGATGGGTCTCCCCTGAAATCGTTAGACATTTTATCAATCTCATCTAATAAGAAGACTGGATTAACTGTTTTCGCCTTTTTCATACCTTGAATAATACGTCCTGGCATCGCTCCTACATATGTACGACGGTGACCACGAATTTCAGATTCATCACGCACACCACCAAGAGAAACACGTACAAAATTACGATTTAACGATGTTGCAATAGAACGCGCTAACGAAGTTTTCCCAACCCCAGGAGGGCCTACTAGACAAAGAATTGGTCCTTTTAATGAATTCGTTAACTTCTGTACAGCTAAATATTCAAGTACTCGCTCTTTCACTTTTTCAAGACCGTAATGATCTTTATTTAAAATTTCTTCCGAATGAGTGAGGTCAATCATATCCTCTGTTGCTTCTGTCCACGGAAGCGCTAATAACCAATCAATATAATTACGAATTACACCGCTCTCAGCAGAACTTACAGGTAACTTTTCATAACGATCTAATTCTTTCAGTGCAGCCTGCATTGTTTCTTCAGGCATTCCCGACTGTTCAATTTTCTCACGAAGTTCTTCAACTTCCCCGCCCTTGCCTTCTTTATCACCAAGTTCAGTTTGAATCGCCTTCATTTGCTCACGTAAGAAATATTCTTTTTGCGTGCGCTCCATTGAACGTTTCACTTTTTGTCCAATTTTCTTTTCTAGGCTAAGTAACTCTTGTTCATCTTGAATAATTGAAATAAGTGTATGTAGTCGTTCTTTCACAGATACAATCTCTAAAATCTCTTGTTTCTGCTTCGTTTTAATCGGTAAGTGAGAAGCAATTAAATCAGCTAGTCTTCCGGGTTCTTCTACATCAGCTACCGTTGCAAATGTTTCATTTGAAACTTTTTTCGAAACTTTAATATATTGTTCGAAATGCTCCAGTAACGTACGCATAAGAGCCTTCTCTTCTAAATCATCTTCTACTTCTTCAGTTACTGTTCTAATAGAAACTTGTACCAGATTTTCTTCTTCGATAAACTCTACTACTTCTGCTCTATGTAAACCTTCTACAAGGACACGAAGCGTACCGTTCGGCAATTTTAACATTTGCTTCACTTTCGCCACTGTACCTACACTATATATGTCATCTTCTTTCGGATCGTCGATATTCATTTCTTTTTGCATTGCTAAAAAGATGATATTTTCATCCATTGCCGCCTGCTCTAGTGCTTGTATCGATTTATCACGTCCTACATCAAGATGCAGAACCATCGTTGGATATACGAGAATGCCTCTTAATGGTAGGAGGGGCACAATTCTTTCATTCGTATTCATACTAGACATAGCACCTCCATAATAAATTAAACTCCTGTTCAACTATTTTATATTACAATACATCTAGATGCAATTGCAGAGATTCTTCGCAATTGTAAATCCCCTGTTTTTTTGTGCCTCACGAAAAGAAAAAAGACTCCGCTTAAGCATACAAACTTAAACGAAGTCTGGCAAATTTTTATTATTATATATTCTCACATTGATTGCGCATCTGTTTCGTCCAAAGCAGTATGTGCATCAAGCTCACGATGCATATTTTCCTGCATAAATGTTAATTCAAATACTTCTTTTAATTTGCGAACAGGAATGATCTCAATTCCCTTTATTGTATACAAAAATGGTTGCATGTTTTCAGCTGGAATGATGACTTTCTTAGCTCCCGCTTTTTTCGCAGCTTTTATTTTTGCGTACACACCACCAATAGGCTTCACTTCTCCGTGGATACTTATCTCACCTGTCATCGCTACTTCATTATTTACATACGTACGATGCACTGCTGAATAGACACCTGTTGCCATAGCAATACCTGCTGAAGGACCATCAATCGGGATACCACCAGGAAAATTAATATGTATATCATACCCTTCTGGCAACACATCTAGAGAACGAAGGACTGTTAACACATTATCAACAGAACCTTTCGCCATACTTTTACGGCGAATTGATTTCGTTTGGCTACCAATACTTTCCTCTTCTACAATTCCAGTGACATTTACTGACCCTTTATCTTTCGCAGGAATAGCTGTTACCTCAATTTCTAATAACGTACCTGTATTCGGCCCATATACAGCAAGCCCGTTCACAAGACCGATTCTCGGAATTGGATAAATACGTTTTTCGTACTTTGGTGTAAGCTGACTAGAATGAACAACCCACTCAATATCTTCATCTTTAATGAAAGGTCGTTCTTCATTTATCGCCATACCAGCAGAAATTTGCACGAGATTAATTGCTTCTCGTCCATTTCTTGCATACATTCCAATCATTTCGATACCGTTCTCACCTACTTGCATTTCCACTTTGTCAGCTGCATTTTTCGCTACTTTTTGAATTTCTTCTGTATCTAACTCACGGAAGAATACTTCTAAACAACGCGACCTAATTGCAGGAGGAATTTCCTCTGGTGAACGCGTCGTTGCACCAACTAAGCGAAAATCTGCAGGTAAACCTTTTTGAAAAATATCATGTATATACGTTGGAATCATCGAATTTTCTTCACTATAGTACGCACTTTCCAAAAATACTTTCCGATCTTCTAACACCTTCAGCATTTTATTCATTTGAATTGGATGTAATTCACCAATCTCATCAATGAACAAAATACCACCATGCGCATCTGTTACAGCCCCTTTTTTCGGTTGCGGAATACCCGCTTGCCCCATTGCACCTGCTCCTTGATAAATCGGGTCATGCACTGAACCAATTAATGGATCCGCAATACCACGCTCATCAAACCTAGCTGTCGTTGCATCAAGTTCGATAAATGTTGCATTTGTACGAAATGGAGATTTCGGATTTCGTTTCGCTTCTTCTAATACAAGGCGTGCTGCCGCTGTCTTTCCGACACCTGGCGGACCGTATATGATCACATGTTGCGGATTAGGACCACAAAGAGCCGCTTTTAACGACTTAATCCCGTCTTCTTGCCCTACAATATCTATAAAGGATGTAGGACGTACCTTTTCCGCAAGTGGCTCTGTTAAAGAAACCTCACGCATTTTACGAAGCTGCTCTAATTCTTTTTTCGATTCTCGATCAATTGAAACTTTTTGTGTTCGCTGATTTCGAAGTAAGTGCCAAAAATACAATCCGACAATTACGCCAAAAACAAGTTGAACAAGTAAAAATATATTTGTCCAGCTCATAATTCATTTCCTCCCGCTATGTTTTACCTTTTAGTATTTCCTGGGAGGAATAGTGCTAAACATAAAGAAAAACAGCAATTATAAAAATTGCTGTTTCTTCTTCGCATTATGCAGATGTTTTTGTATCAAGTACAGTGCCGTCTTGTAACACCAATTTCGGCGGTTCATTATCAGCTACTGTTTCTTTCGTAAGAATACACTTCTCGATATCTTTGCGAGATGGCAGTTCGAACATTACATCAAGCATCAAGCCTTCAATAATAGAACGAAGTCCACGAGCACCTGTTTTACGTTCAATTGCTTTTTTCGCAATCTCAACTAGTGCACCTTCTTCAAACTCTAACTCAACATCGTCAAGCTCCAATAGTTTTTGGAATTGCTTAACAAGTGCATTTTTCGGTTTAGTTAAAATATCTACAAGAGCATCTTCATCAAGCGGCTCTAGGTTCGCAATAACTGGAAGACGACCGATAAACTCCGGAATTAAACCGAATCTTAAAAGATCCTCTGGTAAAACGTGAGATAAAACATGCTTCTCATTTACATCAGCATTTTTCTTCTCAGCACCAAATCCAATTACTTTCTCACCAAGGCGACGTTTAATAATAGGCTCGATGCCATCAAACGCTCCACCACAAATGAATAGGATGTTCGTTGTATCAATTTGAATAAACTCTTGATGCGGGTGCTTACGACCACCTTGAGGTGGAACGCTTGCTACAGTACCTTCTAAAATTTTCAGAAGTGCCTGCTGTACGCCTTCACCAGATACATCACGTGTAATTGATGGATTTTCGGACTTACGTGCCACTTTATCAATCTCATCAATATAAATGATTCCTTTTTCCGCTTTCTCTACATCATAATCAGCTGCTTGGATTAATTTTAGTAAGATGTTTTCTACATCTTCCCCTACATATCCAGCTTCTGTTAAAGATGTTGCGTCCGCGATCGCAAATGGAACATTTAAAATACGCGCTAATGTTTGTGCCAATAATGTTTTACCACTACCAGTTGGCCCAATAAGTGAAATATTACTCTTCGCCAATTCTACATCATCAATTTTGCTGTTAGAATTAATGCGTTTGTAATGGTTATATACCGCTACCGCTAGTGCTTTTTTCGCGTTATCTTGTCCGATGACATACTCATCTAAGATTTCACGAATTTCTACCGGTTTCGGTACATCTTTGAATTCTACTTCTTCGTCCTTCGCAAGCTCCTCTTGTACAATTTCAGTACAAAGCTCGATACACTCGTCACAAATGTAAACACCTGGACCTGCAACTAGCTTTCGAACTTGCGTTTGTGTTTTACCACAGAAAGAACATTTTAATTGACCTTTTTCATCATTAAATTTAAACATATTTTCACACCCCTTACAAAGTGCTAACCTCTTGCCTTCGTATGTACACGATAAATGTATCGTATGTAAATACATATTATGTCACTACGTGGCGAGAAATACAAATAATATGACTAGTTATGTACAAACAAAAAAATTTTAAAACTTTTGAAATATGTATATTCGACTTACAAAGGAACTTTTCCTTCTTCATCGAAAAGTTTTATAAATATATTTCTATATTTATAAAACAAGGCACGATTAAAATCGCGCCTTGTTATTTTATTATGCAGCGTTGTCTACTAAGAAGTCTACAGCTTTACGCACTTTAAGATCTTCAGATAAAGCGTCTACGCTTCCAAGAGCTTGCTTGATAGCGTCTACTGGCATACCGTACATTTCAGCCATTTTTTCAACTTCTGCAGTTACTTCTTCTTCAGTAACTTCGATGTTTTCAGCTTCAATGATAGCTTCAAGAACAAGATTGATTCTTACACGTTTTTGTGCATCCTCTTTCATTTGCTCTTTTAATTTGTCAGCGTCAGTACCTGTGAATTGGTAGTAAAGCTCAAGGTTCATACCTTGTTGGCTTAAACGTTGCTCGAATTCACGAACCATACGATCTAACTCAGTGTCGATCATAGCTTCTGGAATGTCGATTTCAGCGTTAGCAGCAGCTAATTCTACTACTTCGTCACGTACTTTGTGCTCAGCTTCGTGCTTTTTGCCTTCTTCTAAGTTTGTACGAAGTTTTGTTTTTAATTCATCAAGAGTTGCAACTTCTTCGTCAGCATCTTTAGCGAACTCGTCGTTTAACTCAGGAAGTTCTTTTGTTTTGATTTCGTGAATTGTTACTTTGAATGTTGCTGGTTTACCAGCTAGTTCAGCAGCATGGTACTCTTCTGGGAATGATACTTCAACTTCTTTAGAATCACCAGATTTAAGACCAATTACTTGCTCTTCGAAACCTGGGATGAAAGTACCAGAACCGATTGCAAGAGAATAGTTTTCGCCTTTTCCGCCTTCAAATGCTTCGCCATCAACGAAACCTTCGAAGTCGATTACAGCTGTATCACCATCTGCAACAGTTCCTTCTTCTTTAACAACTAGTTCAGCTTGACGCTCTTGTAAAGCTTTTACTTCGTTCTCTACATCCTCGTCAGTTACAGTTGTTTCAACTTTTTCTACTGCTAAACCTTTGTAATCACCTAATTTAACTTCAGGTTTTACAGTAACTTTTGCAGTGAAAATTAAGTTTTGGCCTTTTTCGAATTTCTCGATGTCAATCTCAGGATGAGCAACTGGGAAGATACCAGCTTCATCGATTGCTTCACCGTATGCTTTTGGTAAGATGATATCTAAAGCATCTTGGTATAAAGATTCAATACCAAAGCGTTGTTCGAATAATGGACGAGGCATTTTCCCTTTACGGAAACCTGGTACATTAATTGTTTTTACTACTTTTTTGAATGCAGCGTCGATAGAGTTATTTACTTCTTTAGCATCAACTTCGATTGTTAAAACGCCAACGTTACCTTCTAATTTTTCCCATTTTGTAGACATTTATTCTTTCCCTCCAACTATAATAATGTATGCACATACCTCTATAGATTAAGATTTTTATTATCTCTTTTTTGAAATAACAAATGTACAAATAATCCTCTAGCAAAAGCTTTCAGATACAATGTTCCAATCTACTAATTGCCTAAAAGACAACTACGGTATATTTTGTTCGAGACTAATATGAAACATATTAAGTAAGAGAATTATACTCCTCTTCTCTTACAAACAGGCAGATTCCTGCCTTTTGCAACCCTTACATTATAACATAGAATGTGCTCGTTTCAATAACTGAACGATTCTTTTTCATAATTATACGGGCAAATACCCTTCTCTTTCAATGCGCAGTAACCATTGATAGGCAATATGGAATTCCTCAAACTCAATATTGTATGCTGTCATAAGTTCTTCTTCATCAATAGCCAATCCGAAACGCTTTCTTCCAATTCTCTCTAAGACGGCAGCCCAAATTTCTACTTTGTCCATTAATAGAGGGAATGGGAAAATGCTAATTTGTAATTCTTTCCAGTATGTAACCATCGCATCAAATATATCTGGATAATTTTGCTCTAATCGGTTTGAGAATTTATGTATAATTTTATCGGATTGCTCCTCATTATGACCCGTAAATGCTGGAATCACCTTTATCGTATTTCCAAACTTCTCTACTTCTATCTCTTCTTCTATTTGATTTTCTACCATTTTATACAAAATAGAAGTTTTTAAATACGGGTGCTGATCTTCGTCTATTAAAAATTTCTTTAAAGTAGGAAGCGCGAGATCCAGGTCTTTTAACGAAAGTTTCTGGATCACTCTTAGCTTTTGACCAAAGTTTTCTCCAAAAAGCCCCTCGGTAAATTCTTCTAATTCAAAATTCGAATCCACTAGCGGTATATCTTCTTCATTCAGCATCCCTTGCGCAAACAAAGCAAGCTGCGCCAATTTTTCCTTTTGCTCAGGAATTATATCTTTCGTTTGCAAAACTTCCTCAACAGTTTCGATGACACCTTCATAATCATTTGTTTGAACTAAAATAGTTACATACGTTTCAAGAATATCACCAAATAATACAGCTCCTGTTTCAAGCAACTGCTCACATTTTTCTTTCGCTTCTTCCATACGTTTTAATTCTAGCAAACAAATAACGGAAGCTAATTCTGTTTGTTCCGTTTCTGCATTATACTGACGTAATATTTCAAAGCAGCGCAATGCATCTTCGAATTCCCGCTCTTTCAACGCCAAAAAACCTTTATCAATATAGCGTTCTGATAGTTGCGGAAACAATACGACCGTATTTTCTTTTTTATCCATACGTCCGCCTCTTTTTCTAAATTTTAATGATCTTCAAAGTAAATATATCAAATGCGTAATGAGAACACAACATCCCAAAAGTATTTATTTGAAATATAGGAATATTCGATTTTTATAACAAAAAAGCAATAAATTTTTAAATAAAATTCATTTTTCACAAACAAAAACCCTCAGCAACAGAAGCAGAGGATTCATCATTAATGGAAAGCTTTTATAATTGTGGGGTATATAACAAGGGTAATAATTTGGAGAAAAATAATTGCCATAACAATCATGCTAAAATAGAAGATCGGTTTACTTCGCTTCATCAAAAACATAATAATAAGCATCGTACAAGCAAACAAACTTAAAAAGAACAAACTTGTTGTCGAACTAAGTATACCACTCGGGACAAAGAACAATAAAACTACACTACAAGTACCTATAATTCCAAATAACCATTCCATTCATTCACTCATTCCCTTTCCCTCTCATGGCAGTTTTTTCTACGCTACTAAATGTTTTACAACATCAATTACATATGTTAACTTTTCATACGCCACAAACCCAAAAGCTACTGTTAAACCCGTTACGATTAATCCTTTCATCATCTCTTCCTCCTCATGTATCGTTGTTATCTTCATTATATAGGATTAGTAATTTGTTACCATCGAACTTCCTTACACTTACCTTACAGAGTTGTAAGATTTCAAAAAAAGACTTCAAATCATGATATTATATTTTTGTACAATTAAGAATTTATTTTATAAGGGGGATTATATATGTTCAAAAAAATGGCTGCTGATGTTTTAGGATTAAGCGATGTAGGTTCTGTCATTACACCAAAAGATTATGATAAGGTCGATGCAGATGATTACGTAATGCATGAAGATGGGGAGAAAATTTACTTTCTTATTAAATCAAAATCGGATGAATATTGCTTTACAAACAAAGGATTAATTCATCTAGATGGTACAAGCGCGACAAGCAAAAAGCGTACACTACGCCGATATAGCTATAGTAAATATCAAATTAAAAACGTAGCACTTGAAACTGCAGGCACAATTGATTTAGATGTAGAAATTAAATTTCATATGGGAGATGAGCATTACTCAATTGATGTTCATAAAAAACATATTGAAGAATTAAAAGATTTATATAAGGCTCTTCTTAAAATCGAAGAAATTTCATACGACAACGATATTACATTGCAGTATGCGCATAAAAGTTTAGATATGGCCTCTAACACTTTTAGCCGTATTACAAATGCACAAGTAAATTTAGCAGAACAATTTAAAGAGATGAACGAGATCGCCTTTAACTGGCTTGTTGATACGAAGAAACAATATAACGTGAAAGATTATGGTTTTGTCTTTGAGAAGTTTATTAATAACTAATTTAAAACAAACAAAAAACCTTGTTATCAAAAGATAACAAGGTTTTTTTAGCGTCCCAGGAGAGATTCGAACTCCCGACCGTACGCTTAGAAGGCGTATGCTCTATCCTGCTGAGCTACTGGGACATGGAGCGGGTGAAGAGAATCGAACTCTCGACCAGAGCTTGGAAGGCTCTTGTTTTACCACTAAACTACACCCGCATATGTTATTTTATTTTTCATCGTTAGCGCCGTTGCCCTATCGACAATATTTATTATATTCATAACTACTTATAAAGTCAACACTTTTTTAAAAGAGGATAATTTTTCTTATCCTCTTTTAAAAATTGCTTGTTCCACCAGCTGTCCGTCTAATGTTTCAAAACGAACTTCTATATGATTTTCATCCATTTCTAATAAAGCGAATGTTTTTTCCACACGAGAGCGCGGGAGCAAAATACTTCCTGGATTAATAAATAAAATCCCATCAATTAATTCTGCCCCTAATACATGAGAATGTCCAAAGCATGCTACTTGCGCTCCTACTTCTTCTGCATGATACGCTAACGTTTGTAACGTCATTTTCACATTATGACGATGACCGTGTACAACTAAGAAACGAATTCCATCTACATCAGTTACAATTTCACCTTGAAAGTTAGCATAATCACAATTCCCTTTTACAACATGGAAACCTTGCAGCTCTTCGTGAGCAGGCGTTAGCTCTGAATCACCACAATGAATCATGACATCTACTTTCCCTTCGTACTTCTCTTTTAACTGCTGTAATTCCTTCACAGAGCTATGACTATCGCTTACGATTAAAGCTTTCATCAATCTCTCTCCCTTATTCTTCTAAAAACCATTCTGGGATTTTTTCTTCTAATTTACGAAGGGCACGCCCGCGGTGACTAATCGTATTTTTCTCATCTGAGCTTAGCTCCGCCATCGCTTTTTTATATTCTTCTACATAAAAAATCGGATCGTATCCGAAACCATTTTCCCCGCGGCGCTGTTCTAAGATTTTCCCTTCGCACGTTCCGTTTACAATAACCGGCTCTTTATCAGCTTCAGGGAAAGCAACTGCTAACGCACAGTAAAAACGAGCTGTACGTTTTTCTAAATCGACGTCAGTTAACCCTTGTAACACTTTATCTATATTCGCCTGATCATCTTTCGGCTCTCCAGCAAAACGAGCTGAATATACACCCGGCTTCCCGTTTAAGGCATCTACAATAAGACCAGAGTCATCCGCAATTACGATGGAATTCAACTGTCTACTAAGACTGTCCGCTTTTAAAATTGCGTTTTCTTCAAATGTTTCACCAGTTTCTTCGACTTCTTCAATATGAGGAAAATCGTGTAAAGATTTCACTTCTAAGTCAAATCTCTCAAATAACTCAGCAAACTCACGTACTTTCCCAAGATTTTTCGTCGCTACAACAACTTGCTTCATATTTTCCACCTCTACTCTATATGAGATACGATGTCACCTAATGCTTCTTTTTGCTTTTCAACAAGTTGGAAAATCCCTTGTTCAGCAGCATCAAGTAATTCATTTAATTCAGCTCTGCTAAACGTCGCTTCTTCTCCAGTTCCTTGTATTTCAACAAACTGACCTTTTCCAGTCATAATAACGTTCATATCAACGTCTGCTTTAGAATCTTCAGCATAATTTAAATCTAAAACAACACCTTGTTCTTCAACAATACCTACTGACGTTGCCGCTAAATAATCTTTCACCGGAATTTTAGATACTTTGTCTGCTTGCAATAATTTTTCAAAAGCTAATACCATCGCTACATAAGCACCTGTAATAGAAGCTGTTCTCGTTCCGCCATCCGCTTGAATTACATCACAGTCAATCCAAACAGTTCTTTCGCCAAGCGCTTCTAAATCAACAACCGCACGTAATGCTCGTCCAATTAAACGCTGGATTTCCATTGTACGCCCTGTTACTTTCCCTTTACTTGACTCCCTGATTGTACGTTGCCCTGTCGCACGTGGAATCATTGAGTATTCTGCTGTTACCCAGCCTTTTCCTTCTCCACGCATAAACGGCGGTACACGCTCTTCAATTGTCGCTGAACAAATTACCTTTGTATCCCCAACTTCAATTAGTACCGATCCCTCTGGATGTTTTAAATAATTTGTATGAATATGTATATGGCGTAGCTCTGCTTGTCCTCTACCATCTACTCGCATAAAAATAACCCCCTCATAAATACTCTCATTAGTATAGCCAAATTTAAATGTACGATATGTATAACAATAAAAGAAGGGGAACTCAAAAAGCAATTCCCCTTTCTTACATAAGTATATCAAATTATTCACGATTAAAAACTACCTGTATTTACGTTTTGTGGACGATTGACAGGTTTTATTAACTTTTCACCTTTCTCGTCCGTAAGGTTCGCTTTCCCATTCACTTCAATAGAAACATTTTTCACACCTTGTTTTTCCGTTAAAGATAAGACCAACGATTTCAATACGTAATTTGAAATCATACTTTTGTCTTGGTTCACAAATATATTTTCATTAAAGTTTAATGTAATATTTCCGTTCTCCACTTTCGGATTCGTAATAAGCTTAACTCCTGGATTAAAATCATTTAGTAACGAACCGTGAATCGGACCTTTTACAAGCTCATTCACAATTGCCGAGTAATCATTTTCTTTTCCTTCTGCAACGCGTCTTGTTACCGGTACGTAATATTGCTGCTTATTATTATTTTGCGCCATAAAGTAAAGTGTAACCGGTTTTGTATTCGTTACATCTGCTACTTGTTCATCATCAAAGTTAATTCCATTCGCACGACTTACACCTTCACCAAGCGGTGTACCCGCAACAGGCATCTTCGCTAACTTTTCACCATTTATTTGGAACTGCACTTGTTTTATTTCTGTAAATTGAGTCAAAGTCCACGCTACTGATTCAATAATTTGACGTTCTTCTTCTTTTGAATAATTTTTCATTTCTTTAGAGAAATCAATTACTGCTGTCCCGCCCTTTTTCAAATTTAAGGTCATCGTCGTATTCGCTGGAAGGACTGCTCGAAATCCATTCGGCAATAAATTTGTGACTGGTCCATCTTTCACAAGATACTCTAACGTTTGCTGTACAACTTCATTCGCTTTCGGAGTAGGCATTGCAATAGTTTGCGGTACGACATATCCATTTTTATCAACGAGGTATAACTCTCTATTTACTGTTTGCCCTTGTTTATCTTTTTTAGCTGTTTCTTTCTTTTCACCTTCTGTATACGTAACTTTTTTTGGCGGATCAATTTGTTCTGTCGCTTTCTCTTGATTTAACAAGCCACACCCTGATAATAAAATCGCACTCACAGTAGCACCAACAACCCATTTAAAAGTGGATTTAGGCATGCCATTCCCCCCTAAAATCTAAGTTTGTACTATTATGTATACGAGCTGTTTCATATTTTAGAACAAGCTATAGCCACTTACACAGAAAAAACCC
Organism: Bacillus sp. RIT 809; assembly: GCF_016892495.1. Lineage (NCBI taxonomy): Bacteria > Bacillati > Bacillota > Bacilli > Caryophanales > Bacillaceae > Bacillus > Bacillus sp. RIT 809. Next base: position 65,257 of record NZ_JAFEMR010000005.1, read on the forward strand.
CTGATTTCTCAGGAGTTCTCTTATATGAGTCTACTATTATTCTGTTTCTAAATTAATATGCTTCACATTTTCAATCGGCTGACCGAACCACTTTGATGCAATTTCTTTGAACAGGCCTATTTTACCAGTCGTTAAGAAGAGATGATCACTTTGTTCTTCTCCCTCATTTAACATCTTACTATGGTATAAAATCGTGCTTACCTCACGCGCTGTTTCATCACCCGAACTAATTAATTGTACTTGATCCCCCATTACCTTTTTAATAACAGGACCTAAAATCGGATAATGTGTACACCCTAAAATAAGTGTATCAATGTCAGTACTTTTCAACGGTTGCAACGTTTCTCTTACAACTTCATACGCCATTTCACTTTCGAAATTCCCGCTCTCTACAAGCTCAACGAAAGGTGGACACGCTAAACTTTCTACCATAACACGGTTATTAATAGACTTTAGCGCCTCTTCATAGGCACCACTTTTTACTGTTCCAATCGTTCCAATAATCCCAACATGATACGTATTTGTCACTTTTAAAGCTGTACGTGATCCTGGATGAATAACTCCAACTACTGGAATTGGTAATTGTTTCTGCATTTCTTCTAATACAACCGCAGTTGCTGTATTACACGCAATAACTAACATTTTGATATTTAAATCTAATAAATGCTCCGTCATTTCCCACGTAAATTGACGCACTTCTTCACGAGAACGCGGACCATAAGGGCAACGTGCTGTATCTCCTAAATATATAATACGCTCTTTCGGCAACTGACGAATTAATTCCTTCGCTACTGTTAAACCGCCAACTCCTGAATCAATAACACCGATCGCTCTATTCAACTTAATCACCCGTTTTCTCATTCATCATCTTATTTTATCCCGCGTTAACGGGCAGTAAAACTCCCACCTCAAAATTCGGCTGCAGCAAAGAAGTTCGGCGGGAGATCCACTGCCCGTAAACGCCCGATTGGTGAAGGCTAATAATCAGCGGGGAATGAACAAAACTCCCACTGATTAAAGTTTCACTTTATGTTTATCAGTATATTTTACACACTTTAAGTTCGCTAACTTAAAATGCCCCTGTATAAAATTTTTCATTTGTACCTGTATAGATCAGGACCTTTTTTATTTTGCTCCTTTTTTTCATAATTTGCAAGACAGAAAAACAACCGACCTTCTATATGAAAGTCGGTTTCTTCTATATAAAATGCTCATTCAAAATAAAACTCCCGCTACCTTTATTAATAGCGGGAGTTTTATTTCTATAATTTATTCATAGCTCTTTTTATAGCCTTACCTATTTCCGCACTAGACTGCGGATTCTGTCCTGTAATCAAACGTCCATCTACAATTTCCCTAGCTTAAAATCACTTAGTAATTAACGCTTTCAATTCTTCAGGTGTTAAAAAGGAACCATTCATGCTTTTTCTATGGAGCATCGCATGGCAATTAGGACAAACTGGAATCAAATCATTCACATAATCCACCTCATACTCATTTCCTATTTCACTAAGTGGTATTTTATGATGAACATGAATGAACCCTTTCCCTAAAGCACCATATTGCTTTTCAAAATCCATATTACAAACATGACAATAACAACCATGGTGTTCAATACATTTCCTTCTTGCTACAGCACTACGTTCGTACTGATTAACGATTACTGTTTTTCGATGTCCTTCCACAATAGATAATTGTTCTGGCACTTCATCCGGATAAACTGATTTTGAACAATCTTCATTAAAGCACTGTTCAATATAGCTTAGTAAATCAACTTTTGACTCTAATTTCATTGGACCTTGAATATTACCTAACAATCCGTTTTCCCTTAACTTTTCAAAAGCTAAATCATCAGACTCAATCTGTTGCTGTAAACACAAGCGCATAAATCTTTTTGTTTTTGCCTTTTGATAATCTTCTTTATCCACCCAAAATCCATCATCATCGTTAACGTTTTCCCATGATATATTTACATCTTCCACAATACATTTAAACTTTATTTTCCCTATAAATGCCGAACAATAAATGTAAATAACATCCCCGATTTCGTGATTTGCACTTTGGCTCCAATCAATATAATCATATTGATTAAAAGCACTTACTACATCATATTTTTTCGGGTTTGCTGAAATTATCCACTTCATATCCTTGACCTCTTTTTATATTAACTATAACAAATAATAGTCAAGTTTGACTGATTTTTGATATAAACCACATCAAGACATTCAACCATCACTTCGGTTCTTCGAATATGTATGTTATATCAATCGTTCCTTTTATATATGAGACATTATTATCATTTATATAGAGCGTGAAACAAACAGAAAAACAGCCGACCTTTTGTATAAAAGTCGGCTGCTTTCTTATAGTTCGAGCTCTCCCATGCGAAGAAGCTCAACAACTGCTTGTGAACGTCCTTTAACCCCTAGCTTTTGCATTGCGTTTGAGATGTGGTTGCGTACTGTTTTTTCACTTATAAAAAGTTCACCTGCAATTTCCTTCGTCGTTTTATCTTGAACGAGTAATTCAAATACTTCTCTTTCTCTCTTTGTGAGTAACGGTTTAGATTGATACGCTTTTTCCTTCAACTGGTATAACCCTCCTTGCTTAAGCCAGAGCTGTATATGTGTAAGTTGGGTGTTTATTTAGTCAAGATATTGTATGAACGAAATGTGCAGGTGGTGAATGAAAATGGGCTTTATTTCTTATGTTATTTTAGACTTTTATACAGTGCGCACACTCTTTTTATCCACTTATTTTCCAGTACGCCATATTTGTTCCAGCAATATACTTACAACAGTACCTACAAACAAACCATTACCAAATATATATTGCATAACAGAAGGCAATGATTGAAGTGCTCCAGACGGTAAAAACATAATGCCGCAGCCAAACAATACCGCAACTCCTAAGATCGTTACATTCCGTTCGCTAAGTGGCACTTGTTTTATATTATGAAATCCAATCCCAATAAGCTGCACGAACGAGGCCATTAATACCGCAGATGCGACCGCGGATGGCAGAGAGGCTAAGTAGCGGATAATACTTGGAAATAGCGACATAACGACTAATAGTACACATGCAAATAAGAATGAACGCATGTACTTTTGATTTGTTAAACGTATGAAACCTGCCGTTGCTGGTAATGGAACGACACCTACAGTTGAAAATACGGAGGAAATTATATGCGAAATCCCTCCGATCCACGTACCATCCTTCAACTGTTTTTGTTCAATAGCCGCTTTATGAATGGTAGCTTGATTAATCGCTATAATAGCTGCCACTGTATTTGAAACTAAAATACATACCATAACGAAACTTGATACAGCCATACCTGTATTCCATTTTGGAAGTCCCCAAGCAAATATATGTGGAAGTTGCACAAAATGAGTTACTTGAGATGGAATCGTCACTTTTCCTGCAATCAAAAAAATAATCCACCCACTAATTAGTCCTATTAAAACCGCATAACTTTTAACAAAACCTTTTCCAAAATTGGAGAGTATGACCACGAACAAAAAGATGCCAAAAGCGATCAACGCTGTAAATCCATCGATTTGAGAAACAGTAGCTGTAATTCCTAACATCCCTTTTAAAAACACACCACTTAATTGCAAACATAATAGAAGCAAGAAAGTCCCTGTAACGAGCGGCGTAAATAAAAATAAAATACGTTCTATAAAACCAGTTAGCCCTAATCCTATTAAAATAACTCCGGCAACCATCATCCCTAATTCTAAAATTTGCAACGTACTATGTAATTGATCTTGCCCTACAGTTGCATAAGCTAGTACGGTAAATACACCAACCCAAGATCCAGCTGGTCCATCAGCAATCGGAAGTTTATGTCCAATCCATCCTTGTAAAAAAGAAGATATACCAACTACGAAAAACGTACGCTGCATTAAATAAAATACTTCTTCCGTCGTAAGATGAAATAATCCGCCAACGACAATTGGTAGCGCGATTGAGTTTGCTAATAAAAAAATAAACCATTGCAAAGTTCCCATAATATGATTTTGATTATGTTGATTGTCCAAACTTTTCATCCCTTCTAGCTTCCTTATAAGGAAATATAGTGCTTCCCTGCTTCTACTGAATAAAAAAGAAGAGTTCTATTTTTACAATTAGAACCCTTCTCAAAACCTCTAAACGATTCTTCTATACAAGATTATCAGATTTCACTTGATTTAAATCCCCTATAACAACATTTCCTTTATACATAACTACACTCTTCTCTGTTTGACGCGCTACCGCTTCAGCGGCGCATGTTGCATTCGTTAAAACAAAACTTGCCTCATCCCCTACATTCGGCCATACTCGTTTCCCTTCATTATTTAACGTTTCTTTCCCTCCAGTAATAAAACGAAGAGCTTTCCCTAAAGACCTTTCATCACTCCAACCAAATCGTTCTGCCAATCGATTTGCCTTTTGAAGCATATCACCTGTGCCGAACGGAGACCAATGATCTGTAATACTATCATTTCCTAATGAAACTTTAACACCTTTTTTATCTAGTAACGGAATTGGGATTACTTGTTTACCGATTGGAACGGTTGAAGTGATATCAATCTTTAATGCTGCTAGTCTTTCTGCCACTTCTTCAGCTTCTTTATCAGTAACACCACCAAGTCCAAGCGCATGACTAATTGTTACACGACCTTGCCATCCTGCTTCTTCCGTTAGGCTTGCCAATCTCTTCATTGTAAACGTTCCAAGATTATTCGCATCGTGCAAATGAATATCAACATCCGCATTAAACTCTACCGCAATGTCCATAATCGTATGTAATGATTTTTCAATATCATTATCTACTGTAGCTGGGTCCACTCCGCCAACTAATTGTGCGCCCATACGCATCGCATCCTTCACAAGTTGCATAGAATTACTGCGCAATAATCCATGTTGCGGAAAAGCAACTATTCTACCAGACAACCGATCTTTATATGTTTCTAAAGCCGCTAACGTCGCCTCTAAATTACGAAGTCCAATAACCGGATCCACATTACAATGCGTTCTAATATTTGTTGCGCCATTTCGAAGCAATAACTCTAGCATATTTTCCGCCCTGTCTTGAGCAGTTGCTAATTGCTTTGGTAAAATCGTTTTTTCTTCGTTAAAACGTGTAAAAATATTTTCTGCTGGCATACAAGCTTTCCAAGGCCCACTATAATATGTTTTATCAATATGAATATGCATCTCTTCAAAAGCTGGTAAAACTAATAAACGATTAGCATCAAAAGTTAACGTTCCTTCCTCTTGGGCGATTCCCGATATAATTCTTTTAATTCTTCCATCTTCAATAAGAAGACTGCATATCTCAGTTTCCGTTTGTGAAATTTTCGCTTCTTCATATGTATAACCTGTTTCAAGCTTTACATTAGTCAACCAATACAATGTCATTACTATTTCCCCACCTTATAATAGAAAATACGTCACACCCTCATTTTCATTTTAATACCGACTGAAAATTAAGACAATTAATACGCTATATTGTCCCTTCACAAAAAAATGTAATATAACCTAATGGTCTTCTCATAAATTTCCATATAGAATAAAAGTACACTGTATCACTCATACATAACAGCGGTGATATAAAAAGGAGAGGATCATAATATGTCGAAGAGGTTATATAAATCCGAAACTGACAAAATGTTATTTGGTATATGCGGTGGTTTAGGAGAATATTTTGATATTAGTTCTACTCTCATTCGTATCCTTTGGGTTATTGCAGTTTTATGTTTCGGAACAGGATTTTTAGTTTATTTTATTTGTTTATTATTTATGCCACGCGCGTACTAACTGGTATCATTCCATATACTTAAGAAGAGCATATAAAAAATCACCTATAGAATTCTTTTCTATAGGTGATTTTTTCATGAAGAATATTTCATCGTTAAATGTAATACCGCCACTTCATCCTCTTCATTTTTATAACTATGTTTCTTATTCGCTTCAAATTGAATCGAATCAAACTCATCTAACACGTACACATCGTTCTCCACTTGAATAGAAACTTTCCCTTTCATTACTGTTACAAGCTCAATTGCTCCTTCATGATGAGCTTCAGGTTCATATATACTATTCGCTCTTAAACAAGATCGGTGCATTTCCATCCCCGTTTCTTTCGTATACCGGAACATTGTTTCTAAGTGCCACGCTTGTCCTACATCTACTGCAAAGCCTTCTCCGCAGCGCGCAACAGCTACAGGCTCTCCAACAACCATCAATCTCGATAAAGGGATTGATAACCCTTTCGTAATTTTCCAAATGACAGCTAATGTTGGATTCGTTTCACCTCTTTCGATCTTTCCTAGCGTTAATTTACTAACACCTGTCTTTTGGCCTAAATCTTCTAAACTTAATTTTTGTTCATTTCGAATTTGTCTTAATAACTGACCTACTTGCTGAATTACTTCTTTTGTTTGCATATCTTCATTTTCTTTCATATATAAAAACCACCTTGAAATATAAAATAGTTTACTTTTATTATCTTTAAGTATATTATACTATACATAAATACTCAATCCCGAAAGGAGTGCCATACTTCATGCGCGCAATATTACTAGGTCTTTTATCATCGGCCTTTTTTTCTGCAACCTTTATTATTAACAGAGCAATGAATGTATCTGGAACAAGCTGGGCTTGGACTGCTTCTTTCCGTTTTCTATTTGCTCTCCCTATTTTATTCCTTATCGTTTTATTTCGCAAAAACTTAGGAGTTTTATGGGAAGAATTAAAAAAACATCCATTTGTATGGATCGGGTGGGGCTCGGTCGCTGGCATCGGCTTCTATTCTTTATTAAGTTTCGCAGCTGTTTTTTCTCCAGCTTGGCTCGTTGCTGGAACTTGGCAAGTTACGATATTAGCAGGTTTACTTTTATCACCATTATTTTTCGTTAAAATAGAAACGAAATCAGGTACAAAACTTGTACGTGGAAAAATTCCACTTCGCAGTTTATATGTAGCATTATTTATTTTACTTGGTGTAATTTGTATGCAAGCGACTGCAGCAGGTCATATTACAATGACTCAGTTCATCTCGGGATTTTTACCTGTCGTATTAGCAGCTTTCTTATATCCGTTCGGTAACCGAAAAATGATGGAACTTGTTGGCGGGCGTCTTGATACATTCCAACGTGTATTAGGAATGGCAATCGGAAGTCTCCCTATTACAATTCTACTTGCTATATATGGATTTTCCACTACTGGTATTCCATCGTCAAGTCAAATGCTTCAAGGATTTTTGTTAGCATTATGTTCCGGAGTTATTGCGACGATGACATTTTTCTTTGCTACTGACTTAGCAAAAGACAATCTCGCTTTACTTGGAGCTGTTGAAGCAACACAAGCTGGAACGATGGTCTTTACTGTACTTGGTGAGATTATTTTCTTAAATGGTTCATTCCCTAGCGGTCTGTCACTGATTGGGATGATGATTATAATGTTAGGAATGATCGTAAATAGTGTTTTAAACCGCTCTGTTCCAGTCATTAAACAAAAAAAATCAGCATAAAAATAGATATGGTTCTTCTTCATAGAACCATATCTATTTTTATTGTCTCCCTATTTCGCCTTATCAGAATAGTATTTCATTAGCTATTTATACTAAAACCTATGTTATAATACGTTTCATGTGCATTAATAGGAGGTAAATTATGTTAAAAAAAGCAATTGCTGAATTTATTGGTACATTTGTACTTGTATTATTCGGAACTGGAGTAGCTGTCATTGGTGGCGGAATTGAAGGAATTGGAACATTAGGTATCGCTATGGCTTTCGGATTATCTATCGTGGCTATGGCATATAGCATTGGGACAATTTCTGGATGTCATATTAATCCAGCGGTATCAATCGCTATGTTCATTAACAAAAGAATGAACGCTATGGAACTTAGCTATTATTTATTAGCTCAAATTTTAGGTGGTTTATTAGGAACTGCAACGCTAGTAACAATTTTACGATCTGCTAAATTACCTTTAGATAATTTAGGACAAAATAGTTTTGGAACTCTTGGTTTATCTGGAGCATTTTTAGTTGAATTCATTTTAACTTTCGTATTTGTTTTAGTTATCGTTGCTGTAACAGGTAAAAAGGGAAGTTCTTCTTTAGCTGGATTAGTAATTGGTTTCACATTAGTATTAATTCACTTATTAGGTATTCCGTTAACTGGAACATCTGTTAACCCAGCTCGTAGTATCGCACCAGCTCTATTCGCTGGCGGAGAAGCAATTTCTCAACTATGGGTGTTCATCGTTGCTCCAATTCTTGGTGGTATCGTAGCAGCTGTTGTAGGAAAGTTTATTTTAAATACTGAAAAATAGAATTTTCAATATTTCCGAATAAAAAAAGGCGAGCCCTCATCATGAGGAAGCTCGCTTTTTTATTCTTTAATTTTCGACTTTAAATTTGTAACTAACTGCTGCACCGTTACATTTGCAAGTACGTTTTCCATCGCTTCTTGCGATTGTATTAAAACAATCTCTAACACCGATTGAATATTAGCTCCTACTGGACATTCAATGTTGGGATTTTCATGGAAAGAAAATAGATGTCCTTCTTCTACAACTTCCACAGCTTTATATACATCAAGTAATGTAATTTCATCTAAATCACGAGCAAGTGTCGTACCACCTTTACCAGCTTGTACATCAACAAGTCCTGCTCTCTTCAACATTCCTGTAATGCGACGAATCACAACTGGATTTGTATTCACACTACCAGCAATCCATTCAGAGGTACAGCGAGAGTTTCGATCTATTGCAAGTAACGTTAACATATGAACACCTACTGTAAAACGACTACTAATTCCCATCTGCACACCCTCCTTTTTATTCATTCTATTAAAAGACGACTCTTGTTATTATATACTATTTTTAATTTATACATAAAGAAAAAGCATGATTCCACTATAAAATCATGCTTTTCTCCCATTATTGACGCTTTATAAATTTCGCTAAATCTTTAAACTTCACTTTGTCGGAGTAATTCATTACACCGTTTACATAGATACGGCTTGTGATAGCATTTAATATACCAATCGTCGCCAATAAAACTACTAATGTTATCGTAATCTCTAACATACCTGCTTCACCAGCTACAATCCGCGAGAAGGTAACCATCGGTGTGAAAAACGGAACATACGAACTTACAACAACAATAGTACTATTGGGATCACTTAATGATTTAATACTAATGAAGAATGCAGCCATGATCAAAATCATTACCGGGAAAGATACAGCTTGTAAATCCTCTGTCTTAGACACAACAGCTCCAGCCGCAGCGTACATCATCGCATAAAGTAAATACCCCGTAATGAAATAAACAAGAAACATACTTATAACCTTTGCATCTAATTTTGTAAAGTCAATTGGAACACCAAATAATGAGGCACTTTCTAAATCGACCCAACCTAACAAATAAGGAATAAGATAACCACACGCCAATATTACAAGTTGTAATAACGCCGTTGAAACAACCGCCAAAATTTTCGCATACATCATCGTAAGAGGCTTTACTTTTGGAAGCATTACTTCCATTACACGTGACGCCTTTTCAGATGCAATATTCATTGCGATTGTATTTCCGAAAGCTACAATAAACATATACAAAGCAAATGTAAAGAAATATGCAATTCCGAAAGAAGATGTGCGATCTTTTATCGCTTCTTGCTTCACTTGAATTTCTGCCTGTAATTGCTGCGCAATTTCTGGTGAAACATTATTTTTTGCAATCGTCACCATCGTATATTGTTGTTTTAAATAACCCGCCATAATCGCAGAAGTTGCTTCGCTTGGAAATCCATTATACATATATGTAACTGCTGGAGCCCCATCCTTTTCCGTCACATGGAATAGACCATCTAAATCTCCCTCTTCTACTTGCTTATGCAGTTTATCAAAATCACCCTTTGAACCAACCGTTATTTTTGCTGATGGCAATAACTTATTTAGCTCTTCTTTTTTTACTTTGTATGTGGAACTCTCTACTACAACTGCAATTTTATCTTTATCCTTATTTTTATCATCGCCTGAAGTAAAATGATTAAATGCAAAAATCCCAAACACAACCAAAAATAAAATCGCACTCGTAATTAATGATTTTTTAGATAAAAACGCTTCCCTAAAATAAAATGAAAATACATGATAAAATTTACGCATCTTTATTTCGCCCTCTCTACAAAGATTTCGTTCAACGTTGGCTCTAGCATTTTAAATTGTCGTAAGCTAATACCTTGTTCTTGCAATTGTTGCAAAATCTTTAGAGCTTCTGCATCGTCTTGTACTTTTACATAAAGAAGGCCTTGTTGTTTTTCATACGGGACATGTATAGCCTCTAATCCCTTTTCATTCTCTGCTATATCTTCAATCGTTAAATTACGAAAACCGTATTCTTTCTTAATATCACTTAACTGTCCTTCTACAACTGCTTCGCCTTTTTTCAAAATACATACATGTTGGCAAAACGCCTCTACTTGCTCCATACGGTGACTTGATAAAATAATTGTCTTTCCGCTCTGTACTTGTTCTCCAATAATACTAGCTAGCATTCCAGCATTAACTGGATCAAGTCCGCTAAATGGTTCATCCAAAATAAGGAGTTCTGGATCATGAAGAAGAGCAGCTATCAATTGAATTTTTTGCTGATTCCCTTTTGAAAGTTCTCCAGCCGTTTTAAATTTATATTCTGGAATTGCTAAGCGCTCTAACCAGTGATCAATTGCAAGATCCACTTCTTTTTTCGTCATTCCTTCTAATCTACCAAAATATCGCAACTGATCTATTACTCTACTTTTTGTATATAGTCCTCTTTCTTCTGGTAAATATCCAATTGTTACCCCGCTATCACCAAATGACTTTCCATCCCACGTAATAGAACCTTCATTTGGCGTTAATAAACCTAGTAACATTTTAATTGTCGTTGTTTTTCCTGCACCATTTCGGCCAAGTAACCCTAACACTTCACCTTTCGGTAACGAGATTTCCAAACCATTAACTGCTTTAGATTCTCCGAATATTTTTGTTAAGTTTTGAATTTGTAAACTCAATGTATATATCCTCCCCTTCAATAGCATTCTCATTCTCGCTCTCGCTTACATAATATGTTTGTTTAAAACAACATATAGTAACCTTATTCCATCTTCTTACATACATTCCTTTTCTTCAACTACTTCGTTTTTACCTTATCTTTTTTATTTACCTTATCTACTATAGGACAAACTACTACATATACAAAAGACAATATGCAAATGTTCATAAAAAAATATCATATTTTAATATATAATATTAAATGATTTTCTAACATCGAGGAGGATACATATGAAGATGAAGAGGGGTATTACCACTTTATTATCTGTAGCCGTTCTTTCCACATCGCTTGTAGCATGTTCAGGAACAGCTGAGAAAACAGTGGCAAAAGAAGAGAAAGTACAATTAACAGACCAGCAATTAATGGCTGATTTATGGTATCAAACAGCTGGCGAAACGAAAGCACTATACTATCAAGGATACAATATTGGTCAATTGAAACTTGATGCAGCTCTTGCAAAAGGGACAGGCAAGAAACCTGCTATCGTTCTTGATTTAGATGAAACTGTTTTAGATAACAGTCCTCATCAAGCAATGAGTGTAAAAACAGGAAAAGGCTATCCTTATAAATGGGACGATTGGATTAATAAGGCTGAAGCTGAAGCTCTCCCAGGCGCTATTGATTTCTTAAAATATACAGAGTCTAAAGGTGTAGATATTTACTACATCTCAAATCGCAAAACGAATCAACTAGATGCAACTATTAAAAACCTTGAGCGCGTTGGTGCTCCACAAGCAACAAAAGAGCATATCTTATTACAAGACCCGAAAGAAAAAGGAAAAGAAAAGCGTCGTGAACTTGTTTCTCAAACACATGACATCGTCCTATTCTTCGGTGACAACTTATCTGATTTCACTGGTTTTGATGGGAAATCTGTAAAAGATCGCAATGAAACAGTAGCAGAATCAAAAGCACAATTTGGTGAAAAATTCATTATTTTCCCTAATCCAATGTACGGTGATTGGGAAGGCGCTTTATATGACTATAATTTCAAAAAATCAGATGCAGAAAAAGATAAAATCCGTCGTGACAACTTAAAATCATTTGATACAAAATAAAAGAGGATGGCATTTGCCATCCTCTTTTACTGCATATTTCTTGTTAAAGGTAAGATAAACACTTCAACACGTCTATTTTTCGCTTTTCCTTCTGGCGTATCATTTGGTGCAATTGAACGGTATTCTCCGTAACCAACTGCACTAAATTTTTCTGGTTGCAATTCTTTATTTTGGAGTAACACCTGCATAAAATTAACCGCACGCTGTGTACTTAACTCCCAGTTTGATGCAAACTGAGCATTTGCGATAGGAACTGTATCTGTATGACCCGACACTGTAATTTCACGAGGTGATGCCGACACAAGCAAGTTAGACATCTCTTTTGCAATCCCTAATGATTCCAACTTCACATCTGCTTTCCCTGAGTCAAATAATACATTTTCTAATATCGTTACCATTAATCCTTTTTCAGTTAAATCCGTTTTAAACGAAGAAGATAATTGCTTTTCCTCGATATACTTGTCAATACTTTGTTGTACTGCTTTTAATTCATTCATTTCTTGCTTTTTCACTTCAGCTTCAGCATCTTTTTTGATTTTCTCAGATTCCAAACCACTTGCCGATAGCTCTTTTTCTTCTTTTGGTTTTTGATCACTTAAAAACTCTTTATTTCCTGTTCCACCTGCTAGTTCACTTCGAAAAGCTACTGCCATCTGTTTAAATTTCGCAGCATCTATACTACTCATTGCAAATAAAACAATAAACAGCGCAAACAACAACGTTAGCATATCAGAATACGGGATTAACCAAGTTTCATCGATATGCTCGTCATGCTTTTTCCTTTTACTTCTTCTATTCTTCCTACTCCGCATTCTTTTCCGCTCCTTTTTCTAGCTTTTTACGCTCAGTTGCAGAAAGCGCACCTAAAATGCGGTTTTTCATAATAAATGGATATGTACCTTCTTGTAACATTAATAAACAATCAATAATTAAACGTTTCTGCTCTAATTCAGCAGCAGACTTTTGCTTTAATTTATTTGCAAATGGATGCCATAATACGTAACCTGAAAAAATACCGAAAATCGTTGCAATAAACGCACCTGAAATAGCATGTCCTAGCTTTTCAATATCAGTTAAATTTCCAAGTGCAGCTACAAGACCAATAACAGCACCTAAAACCCCTAATGTAGGTGCATATGTACCAGCTTGCGAAAAAATAGTAGCTCCTTTTGCATGTCTTTCTTCAATTGCTTCTAATTCAGCTTCTAAAATTTGTTCTAAGTCTTCTGCAGATACACCATCAATCACAAACTTCATACCACGCAAGAGAAATTCATCTTGAATTTTATCTAATTGTTGTTCTAAAGACAAAATACCGTATTTTCTACTCTCAGATGTCCAATGAACAAATAATTCTAGTAACTGTTCATAACTTAAATCTTTTTTATTTGAACCAAAAAGAACTTTAAATAATTTTGGAATCCTTTTTAGTTGATTCATTGGAAAGGCAATACATACTGCTGCAAATGTACCCACAAAAATAATTAATGCTGCTGCAGGATTAACTAAGGCCATTACGTCAGCGCCCTTGACGACCATTCCTACTACTACTGCCAACACTCCTAAAATGACTCCAATAATTGTTGCAAAATCCATTCCCATTCACTCCTAGTCTATACAAGAAGTCCTTTATTCTCCATAATCGTTACATCTCCTTATATGTATATATTACATAAAAAATGAATCACATGAAAGATAGGAAATGAATTATATAAAAAAAACACTACAATTTCACACATTTTCTGACATTTTCTTTGCAGTTCTATTACGTTATGACTCTTATATTTCTTTTTCAATAAACTAGACTTATAATAAAAACGATACATATTTTATTAAGAAAGGACAGTGATTACAAGGTCTCATGAAAAAGATAATACTTATTTCTGCCACTACTATTGTAATCGGTATCACATCTTTCGCTTACTTTGGTTCTAAATCACCACTGCAAAATGAGGCGAAAGCTGTCGAAAGTCAAAAACATAGTAACCATCCAAAAGAAGAGATTCCTGCTTTTCCAAAAGCTGATCATAATGCAAAGAAACTAGATGATAATTTTTCCGTTGTAACAAATCCAGATTCTGCTCTTGTATTAGTCAATAAACATCGTAAATTACCAGATGGGTACATTCCAGAAGATTTAACGAAACCGAACGTACCATTTACTAGTCCAAAAGATAAAGAGAAAACATTACTTCGCAAAGATGCTGCAGACGCTCTTGAAAAAATGTTCCAAGCAGCGAAAGAAGAAGGTTTAGAACTTACAGCAGTTTCAGGTTACCGTTCTTACAAACGCCAACAGTCATTACATAATACATATATTAAACGCCAAGGAAAAGCTGAGGCTGATTCGGTAAGTGCAATTCCTGGAACAAGTGAGCATCAAACTGGTCTAGCAATGGATATTAGCTCAAAATCTGCTAAATTCCAATTAGAACCAATCTTTGGAGAGACAGCAGAAGGAAAATGGGTTGCGGAACATGCTCATGAATTTGGTTTTGTCATTCGTTATTTAGAGGATAAAACAGAGACAACAGAGTATTCATACGAACCGTGGCACTTACGCTACGTTGGCAATACATATGCCGCATACATATATAAGCACCACCTAACATTAGAAGAGGCAACGAAGGACAAAAAATAAGAGAGCGAATCGCTCTCTTATTTTTCTTTTATTCTATTATTGTAATAATTCCTTCCATTCCTCAGGCCACGGCTCGCCTCTTCCAGTTTTTTTCGATGCTTGGACCATCATACCGCGTCCAACTAAACAAACTTCCCCCTCTGCATTTTTGACCATATAGTGTAAATCTAATGAGGAGTTCCCAACCGCTCCTGCCTTTACATATACTTTCAACTGCTCATCAAAATAAATTTGTTTAATAAAATTGCATTGTAAATCTGCAACAACGATCATCGTTTCTGATGATTCATGTGTCCATTCTTGCATAAATCCAAGTTCTTTAAACAATGCGATACGAGCTTCTTCAAAATATGTAAAAGCAACGACATTATTTACATGTCCAAACATATCTACTTCACCAAAACGAACTTTGACAGGATTATAAAATGAAAAACCACTTTCCCATTGCTCAAAGTCTTCAATATAAGAAATTCTCTTCATTGTTCCCTCTCCTTTTCGCCTTTAAAATAAACAGAATAAACAGAAATATAAAGTTATAAATATTGCCTCTTCAACATGAAGAGGCAATATTTATTAATAGTTATTGTCGCTACCAAAGAAATCTTTGAACGATTGAATTGTTGTATCACGGTTTAATGCTGCAATTGAAGTTGTTAATGGAATACCTTTCGGACATGATTGCACACAGTTTTGAGAGTTACCACAGTTTGCAAGTCCTCCATCACCCATAATTGCACGCAAGCGATCTGCTTTATGCATTTCACCAGTTGGATGCGAGTTAAATAAACGCGCTTGTGAAAGCGGTGCTGGTCCAATAAAGTCAGACTTACTGTTTACGTTCGGACATGACTCTAAGCAAACACCACATGTCATACATTTCGAAAGTTCATATGCCCATTGACGCTTTTTCTCTGGCATTCTTGGACCTGGTCCTAGGTCGTACGTACCGTCGATTGGAATCCAAGCTTTAACACGTTTTAACGCATTAAACATACGGCTACGGTCAACTTGTAAGTCACGTACAATCGGGAATGTCTTCATCGGCTTTAAGCGAATTGGTTGTTCTAACTGGTCAATAAGAGCTGTACATGATTGACGTGGTTTTCCGTTAATCACCATCGAACAAGCACCACATACTTCTTCTAAACAGTTCATATCCCATGCAATCGGAGTCGTCTGGTTTCCTTTTGAATCAACAGGATTACGACGAATTTCCATCAGTGCCGAAATAATATTCATATTTGGACGATATGGAATTTCAAACTCTTGGTCAAACTCTTGTGCATCTGGTCCATCTTGTCTCGTAATGATGAGGCGGATTGTTTTCTCAGACATGTTGCTTATCCCCCTTCTCTTCACCCTTAGCAGCTACATCATGTTTTGAGGAATAGTCACGTTTACGTGGTTTAATTAATGAAACATCCACTTCTTCGTAATGGAATGCTGGTGCTTTTCCTTCTCCCTCAAATTTCGCCATCGTAGTTTTTAAGAAGTTTGCATCATCACGATTTGGGAATTCTGGTTTGTAATGCGCTCCGCGGCTTTCATTACGGTTATATGCGCCAATTGTAATAACACGTGCTAACTCGAACATATTTGCAAGTTGGCGTGTAAATGAAGCACCTTGGTTACTCCATCTCGCTGTATCGTTAATGTTAATGCGTTTGTAACGCGCCATTAACTCTTCAATTTTCGCATCAGTTTCTATTAACTTTTTATTTTCACGAACTACTGTAACGTTATCTGTCATCCATTCTCCAAGCTCTTTATGAAGAACATATGCATTTTCGTTACCATCAAGCGTTAAAATATTGTTAAATTTCTCTGTTTCGATTAATTCATTTTGCTCATATACAGTAGATGAAACAGCATCAGATGATTTAGAAAGACCTTTCATATACTCAATCGCGTTCGGTCCTGCTACCATACCACCGTAAATTGCTGATAATAGTGAGTTCGCACCTAGACGATTACCACCGTGCATAGAATAATCACACTCACCTGCTGCAAATAAACCTGGAATACTTGTCATTTGTTTATAATCAACCCATAATCCGCCCATTGAATAGTGAACCGCTGGGAAGATTTTCATTGGTAGTTTACGAGGATCATCACCTGTAAATTTCTCATAGATTTCAATAATTCCACCAAGTTTAATATCTAGTTCTTTCGGATCTTTATGAGAAAGATCTAAGTACACCATGTTTTCACCGTTAATACCTAGTTTTTGCTCTACGCAAACATCAAAGATTTCACGCGTTGCAATATCACGAGGTACAAGGTTTCCGTAAGCTGGATATTTTTCTTCTAAGAAGTACCATGGCTTACCATCTTTATACGTCCAAACACGTCCACCTTCACCACGTGCAGATTCACTCATAAGACGTAACTTATCGTCTCCAGGAATTGCCGTTGGATGGATTTGAATGAACTCACCGTTCGCATAATATGCACCTTGTTGATATACAGCAGACGCTGCTGTACCTGTATTAATAATAGAGTTTGTTGATTTTCCAAAGATGATACCAGGGCCCCCTGTTGCCATAATCACGGCATCAGCTTGGAAACTTTTTATCTCCATAGTTTGTAAGTCTTGCGCGACGATTCCTCGGCACACACCTTCATCATCCACAACAGCTCGTAAGAAATCCCAACCTTCATATTTCGTTACAAGTCCTGCTACTTCATGACGACGCACTTGCTCATCTAATGCATATAGTAATTGTTGACCAGTTGTTGCGCCAGCAAATGCTGTACGATGATGTTGTGTTCCACCGAAACGACGGAAATCAAGAAGTCCTTCTTCCGTACGGTTGAACATAACACCCATGCGGTCCATTAAATGAATAATACCAGGTGCTGCATCACACATCGCTTTAACTGGTGGTTGGTTCGCTAAGAAGTCCCCACCATAAATTGTATCGTCAAAGTGGATCCATGGAGAATCCCCTTCACCTTTTGTATTTACGGCACCGTTAATTCCACCTTGGGCACATACAGAATGTGAACGTTTTACTGGTACTAAAGAAAATAGTTCAACATTCACTCCTGCTTCTGCCGCTTTAATCGTTGCCATTAAGCCGGCCAAGCCACCGCCGACTACTATAAGTTTCCCTTTCATGCTCTCCCACTCCTTACTGGTTTGCTAGCTGTGGATCGATGAACGCTAATAATGCACTCACACCTACATAAGATAGACCTAAGAAAATAGCTAATGTTACATAAGTAGAGATTCTTTGTGAACGTGGAGATACTGTAATTCCCCAGCTTATGCAGAATGTCCATAGTCCATTTGCAAAGTGGAAAATTGTTGAAACAACACCAACTAAATAGAAACCAAACATAAATGGGTTGTTTAAAATATCTGCCATCATATCATAGTTTACCTCTTTACCTAACAATGCTTGAATACGAGTTTCCCAGACGTGCCAAGAAATGAAGATCAGCGTAACGATACCTGAAATTCGTTGGAAGACGAACATCCAGTTACGGAAATAGCCGTAAGATACCGCATTGTTCTTAGCTGTAAATGCAATATATAAGCCATATATAGCATGGTACAGTATAGGTAAAAAGATGATGAAAATTTCTAGCGCATACCGGAATGGAAGGAGCTCCATAAAGCCTGCAGCTTTGTTAAAAGCCTCTGCTCCTCTTGTTGCAAAGTTGTTTACAATTAAATGTTGCGTCAAAAAGACACCAACCGGGATGACCCCCATTAATGAGTGCCACTTACGAAACGTATACTCGCGGCCTTTCATGTCCCCATTACCCCCTTGAATGTTTGACTGCTGTTTTCAGATTAATTTACAACAATAATGTTTTTTCACTATTGGCATAAGAAAAACTGAAAAAATTATTCGAAATATTTCAGCATAATTTGATTCCAAGTTCATTTTACCCCTATTTTTGTCGAAGCGTCAAGAAAACGTATACATAATTTGCATATAATTTGCCAATTCTTTTTTTTTCTTATATATTCAGATTTCCCCAAAGAAAAATCTGTTTTTATAAATGAAAAATGTTATATAATAATCCCTATAGAAAGAGGGGAATATTGTGAGCAAAAATACAATCGATATAACATCTTTAGAAGATGTTTCATTGAACGCCTTCGCTTATGAATTGCTACGTGAAGAATTACTACCTGATTTAATTGGTAACGATTTAGATGGTATTTTATACTGGGCCGGTAGAAACCTTGCGAGAAAATATCCGCTAGAAACAATTGAAGAAGTCATTCAGTTTTTTGAAAAAGCTGGTTGGGGCACTTTAAGCATCATTGAACATAAACGTCGTGAAATGCAATTTCAACTTAAAGGTACACTTATTACTGAGCGTCAAAAACAAAAAAGACATTCATCTTATCAATTAGAAGCTGGATTTATCGCCGAGCAAATTCAAAGACAAAGAAACGTCGTTGCAGAGTCCTATGAGGAACAGAAAAAACGTTCAGACTCTATTACATTTCTTGTTAAATGGGATATAAAAGATCTCATTGAAGTGTAGCATCTACTTACAGTCAACTAGACATATAAGTTTAGTTGACTTTTTTGTATATTCATTTAGGTGTGTTTATTTTAAATCTTCAGAAATTATACCAAAAAACAGAAGACATTGTAAACTACAACGTCTTCTTACCTGTTAAATAAGTATAAATTGTCTCCGCTACATTTTTCGGCATACCCGCTTCGACAAATTCCGATACGGAAGCTTCTTTCATCTTTTTTAATGAACCAAAATGTTTTAGCAATACTTTTTTTCGTTTATCACCGATTCCCGGAATTTCATCTAACGCCGATTGAATAACAGATTTCCCATGTAATTGACGATGGAATGTAATTGCAAATCGATGTACTTCATCTTGAATGCGCTGCAATAAATAAAATTCTTGGCTATTCCTCGCAAGCATAACAGGCTCAGGCGGATCTCCAATAATTAAATGTGATGTTTTATGTTTTTCATCTTTTACAAGCCCTGCCATTGGAACATATAATCCAAGCTCGTTTTCAAGAACATCACTTGTAGCCGCTAGATGTCCTTTTCCCCCATCGATAATTATTAAATCTGGCAAAGGTAAATTTTCCTTCAATGCTCTCGTATAACGGCGTCTCACAACTTCCCTCATAGACTCGTAATCATCTGGCCCTTGGACCGTTTTAATTTTATATTTCCGATATTCTTTCTTCGCTGGTTTCCCATCGATAAAAGCAATCATTGCTGAAACAGGATTTGTCCCTTGAATATTTGAATTATCAAACGCTTCAATACGATAAGGTGTTTCAATACCGAGCTGCTTTCCTAAATGATCTACAGCTTTAATCGTTCGCTCTTCATCACGTTCAATTAAGTGAAATTTCTCTTCTAGTGCAATTTTTGCATTTTTATTTGCTAATTCCACAAGATCTTTTTTCTTCCCACGCTTCGGCTGTGTCGCTTCAACTTCTAAAAAGCGCTCTACTAATTCTGAATCGATACTTCCTGGAACAACAATTTCCTTCGGCTTGAAATGACTACTGTTTTCATAAAATTGACCGATAAAAGTTAAAAAACCCTCTTCAGGTTCATCATATATCGGGAACATGGAAACATCGCGCTCAATTAACTTTCCTTTTCGAACGAAGAAAACTTGAACACACATCCACCCTTTATCAACTGCATATCCAAACACATCCCGATCCACTAAATCACTCATAATCATCTTTTGCTTTTCCATAATTGCATCAATATGAGCAATTTGATCTCGCAACTCTTTCGCCCGTTCAAATTCTAGTTTCTCTGAAGCCTCGTACATCTTCGTTTCTAATTCTGAACGAATTTCTTTATGCCCACCATTTAAGAATTTAATAATTTCATCTACAATTTCTTTATTTTGCTCATCCGTTACTTCTTTCACACAAGGCGCTAAACATTGGCCCATATGATAATATAAGCAAACTTTATCTGGCATATTTGAACATTTACGAAGTGGATACATACGATCTAATAATTTCTTTGTTTCATGTGCCGATTGCGCATTTGGATAAGGGCCAAAATACTTTCCTTTATCCTTTTTTACGTTTCGCGTAATGAGTAAGCGCGGCTGTTTTTCAGCTGTAATTTTAATGAAAGGATATGTTTTATCATCTTTTAATTGAATATTATATTTCGGATCATATTTTTTTATTAAATTCAACTCTAAAATAAGAGCCTCCAAATTTGAGGAAGTCACAATATATTCAAAATCAACAATTTCTCCAACAAGCCGGAGTGTTTTCCCATCATGTGAACCAGTAAAGTACGAGCGCACACGATTTTTGAGTACCTTTGCTTTTCCGACGTATATAACCGTTCCCTGCTTATCCTTCATTAAATAACAACCAGGTTGATCAGGCAAAATTGCTAACTTCTCTTTTAAATGCTCGTGCACTCGTCTCCCTCCATTTCTACATGCTTATCATTTTTATTTTCACATAAAAACATACTATGCCAAAACACCCAACATACGTTCTTTTATTGTAACGGAAAGGTTGTAAAAAAGAAAATAAAAAAAGCTACCAAATGGCAGCTTCTTTATTTTAGAAGTGTTTAGAAACTAATTCTACTAACGCTTCTTTCGGTTTATATCCTAACGCTTGATCAACCACTTTACCGTCTTTTAATACGAAAAGAGCTGGAATGCTCATTACTTCGAATTGACGAGCAGTTTCTTGGTTTTCATCAACGTCCACTTTTACTACTTTTACTTTCTCGCCTAACTCTGAATCGATTTCCTCTAATACAGGAGCGATCATTTTACAAGGTCCGCACCAAGGCGCCCAGAAATCTAATAATACAACACCTTCGCTAGTTTCAGCTGCGAAGCTTTGGTCATTTGCATTTATAATTGCCATTTTATTTCCTCCTTCAAGTATATTCTACCAAGAGTATATCATTAACTTTTATACGTGGCGAATATTATGTATCGTTATGTATTGTAACAAAAAAATGTTCCTTTATACTATATAAAAATATGGATGAAATACTAAAAAGATGAGAGACAGGGGATCTCTCACCTTTTTCTATATATAGGGGTACTTCACTTGGAACTCAAGGGTACTCAAATCATGAATGTACTTTTAACTTTTTGAACTCTTCTGTTAAAAGAGGTAATACTTCAAATAGATCACCGACAATACCGTAGTCAGCTACTTTGAAGATACTTGCTTCTGGATCTTTATTAATCGCAACAATTATTTTTGAATTAGACATACCAGCTAAATGTTGAATCGCACCAGAAATTCCGCATGCAATGTATAGGTCTGGTGTAACAACTTTACCTGTTTGACCAATTTGTAATGAATAATCACAGTACTCAGCATCACAAGCACCACGAGATGCTCCAACAGCGCCGCCTAGTACGTCAGCTAATTCTTTTAACGGTTTAAATCCTTCTTCACTCTTCACACCACGTCCGCCAGCTATAATGACTTTCGCTTCAGAAAGATCAACACCTTCTGCAGTTTTACGGACAACATCTTGAATGATTGTACGTAGATCTTTCACATCAACTGTAATAGAAGACACGTCACCTGTGAGAGACTCGTCTTTTTCAAGAGTTGCAATGTTATTTGGACGCACTGTCGCAAATAAGATACCATCTGTTACAATCTTCTTCTCAAATGCTTTACCAGAATAGATTGGACGAGTAAAGATAACATTGCCACCTTCAATTTCTAAAGCAGTTACGTCAGAAATTAAACCAGCTTCAAGCTTTGCTGCTAATTTTGGTGATAAATCTTTACCTAGTGCTGTATGTCCAAATACAATACCTTCTGGCTTTTCTTCAGCATATACAGCTAAGAATGCTTGTGCATAACCATCAGATGTATATGATTTTAATTTATCATTTTCAACTGTCACAACGCGATCTGCACCGTAATGAATCAATTCATTTGCAAAAGAGGCAACGCTGTCTCCAACTAGAAGACCTACCACTTCACCGCCTTCTGCAATTGTTTTTGCTGCTGCTACCGCTTCAAACGAAACGTTACGTAGCGATCCATCACGAACTTCACCCATTACTAATACTTTACGAGCCATAGATTTTCCCTCCTGCATATATAATTTCGTATTTTATTAGATTACTTTCGCTTCTGTGTGGAGCAATGATACAAGTTCTTTTACTTGATCTTGCAGCTCGCCTTGTAACACTTTTCCTGCATCTTTCTTAGGAGGCAAATAGATTTCAATTGTTTTTGTTTTTGCCTCCACATCATCTTCTTCTAAATCTAAATCATCTAATTCTACTTCTTCTAGTGGCTTCTTCTTCGCTTTCATAATACCTGGAAGTGATGGATAACGCGGTTCATTTAAACCTTGTTGCGCAGTTACTAGAAGAGGTAATGATGTTTCAATTACTTCTGTATCCCCTTCAACATCACGCTCAATCTTCACATTTGTACCATCAATTTCAAGCTTCGTAATCGTCGTTACGTATGGGATATTTAACGCTTCAGCTACTCGTGGACCAACTTGTCCAGATGCACCGTCAATCGCAACGTTCCCGCCTAAAATTAAATCAATTTCTTTATCTTTTAAATATTCAGCAAGCACTTTTGCTGTTGTAAATTGGTCACCATTCTCAACATCATCTTCAATGTTAATTAGTACCGCTTTATCGCAGCCCATCGCTAATGCTGTGCGAAGTTCTTTTTCACTATCCTCGCCACCAACTGTTATAACAGTAACTTCTCCACCTTGTGCATCTCTTACTTGAATCGCTTCTTCAATCGCATATTCATCGTAAGGGTTGATGATGAATTCCGCTTCGCCATCGTAAATTGCACCGTTTTTAATTACGATTTTTTCTTCTGTATCAAATGTTCGTTTCATGAGTACGTAGATGTTCATTCCATTTACCCCCTTATTTTTCAGAAAGATTCTATCAATTTTAAAATTCTGTTAATTTTTATTAAAAAAATAATTAGACTACCTACCACTAAATGAAGGCTTACGTTTTTCTAAAAACGCTGCTACGCCTTCTCTTCCATCTTCACTCGTAAATACTTCACCAAAAATCTGTGATTCACGCTGTACACCTTCATAATAATGAGACGATTTTGTCGTTTGTAATAACTCTAGCACAGCACGAGTTGTTGCTGGGCTTTTTCCAGCAATCTGTTTTGCAATTTTAAGCGTATCTTCTAAAATGGATTCTTCAGAAAACACTCCGTTAACAAGTCCCCATTGTAATGCTTCTGCACCAGTAATTGGTGTACTTGTTAACATCATTTCACAAGCTTTCGCTTTACCAACATAACGTGGTAAGCGCTGTGTACCTGCAAAACCAGGAATTAATCCAAGTGTTAATTCAGGTAAACCAAGCTTTGTACTTTCAGTTACAAAGCGCATGTGGCAAGACATAGCAAACTCAAGGCCGCCGCCAAGTGCCGCTCCATGAATTGCCGCAATAACTGGTTTTGAGCATTTTTCAACACGCTCAAACGTAACTTGTCCAAGCTGTGCTAACTCTGTTGCTTGCTTCGCTTCAGTAACAGATGTAAATTCTTTAATATCTGCCCCTGCTGAGAAGAAGCGTCCTTCACCATGTAAAACAACAACACGAATGTTATCATCCTTTTCCACTTGATCGATTAATTCAGTAACGTCATGCATAACTTGTGAAGACATCGCATTAGCTGGCGCATGATTTAACGTCGCCACCGCGATATGATCTTCAACTTTTACAGATAGGAATTTCAACATGATCCCTCCCATTATTGACGATAACCACAAGCTGCAATAAGTAGCCCATGTACCGTTTTTGAAAGTGCGACCAGATCATACTTATGATCGCTCATTACCCAATTGGTCACAACTTCATCTACTGTTCCAAAGATCATTTGTCTTGCCACGCGAACGTTTAAATCCGCCTGAAATTCACCTTGCTTTATACCCGTCTCTAAAATCTCATCCATAACTTGTAAGTAGCCTTTTAATACTTCATTTATTTTAAGGCGCAAGTCTTGATTGGACTGCCTTAGCTCTAATTGCGTAACGATAGCAAGAGGATCATTTTGTGACAACAGCAAGAAGTGCGTTTCTACCAACATGAATAACTTCGCTACAGCGCTTTCAATTCCTGCTATTTTTTGACGAATTGTTTCAACAAATTCTCCCATCTTCTCTTGGAATAAGGATATTAATATATCTTCTTTATTTTTAAAATATAAATAAATCGTGCCATCAGCTACCCCAGCTTGCTTTGCAATTTTAGAAACTTGCGCTTGATGGTATCCATTCTCCGCAATCACAATGACTGCTGCATCAATAATTTGATTGTATTTCGGTCTATTTTTCTTCACTTTACTGTCCCCTTCAAGAAGATGACTGAATGAATAGTCATTCATATTCTTATAATACTGACTATTTAGAAAAGTGTCAATCCTATTTTTTCAAAAAGAAAGGGCCTTAGCCCGTTTGCTCATCCTCATTCTTTCTCTTCTCTTCATCTATTAGGACACGGCGTAAAATTTTTCCGACTGTCGTCTTCGGCAACTCACTTCTAAACTCATATACCTTCGGGACTTTGTAAGCTGCTAAATATTTACGTGCAAACTGATCTAATTCTTCTTCAGAACACTCAGCGCCTTCTTTCAAAACAACAAACGCTTTTACAGTTTCCCCTCGATACGGATCAGGAACACCGATTGTTACCACTTCTTGCACCTTTTCATGTTCATATAACACCTCTTCTACTTCACGAGGATATACGTTAAAACCACTAGCAACGATCATATCTTTCTTACGATCTTTCACATAGAAAAAGCCATCCTCATCCATGTATCCTACATCACCTGTATGAAGCCAGCCATCTTGCAGTACAGCTGCCGTTTCTTCTGGCTTATTCCAATACCCTTTCATAATTTGTGGGCCCTTTACAACAATTTCACCAATTTCACCTGGAGGTAATGACTCTCCTGTTTCAAGTGACATGATGATTGCCTCTGTATCCGGCCACGGTACCCCAATACTTCCCGGCACACGCTTTTCCCACAAAAAATTCCCATGTGTAACTGGTGATGACTCCGTTAATCCATAACCCTCTACTAATTTACCACCTGTAACTCTCTCAAACTCCTCCTGCACTTCTACAGGAAGCGGTGCAGAACCACTAATACAAGCCTGAATTGAAGAAATATCATATTCTTTTAAAAGAGGACTATTTAATAGAGCAATATAAATGGTTGGTGCTCCTGGAAATAGTGTAACTTTATGTTTCTTAATTGCTTCAAAAACCATTTTCATATCAAACTTCGGAATAAGCACCATTTTATATCCTTGCATAATACTTAAATTCATTACAGCTGTCATCCCGTACACATGAAAAAACGGAAGAACACCAAGAATTACCTCTTCTCCTTCTTTACAATTATATAACCAATGCGCTCCCATTAAAGTGTTCGAAACGAGGTTTTTATGCGTTAACATAACCCCTTTTGGAAACCCTGTCGTTCCCCCTGTATACTGCAAAAGGGCTAGATCATTTTCAGGATCACATGGAACTTCAACATCAGCATTACTTTCCTTTTCTACTGATTTCCAAAGATGAAGCGTTTCGCTTTCCGACACATTCACAACAAGATTTGCCTGCTTTTTTTGTACAAATGGATAAAGTAAATTTTTAGGAAATGGTAAAAAATCTGCAATACGGGTTACGATAATGTGCTCAAGCTTTGTTGCAGTTTGAACGTTAGTAACTCTCGGAAACACTAAATCAAGGCAAAGAATAACTTTTGCCCCTGAGTCATGAAGTTGATACTCAAGCTCTCTTTCTGTATAAAGAGGATTCGTTTGTACGACAATACCACCCGCAAGCAAAGTACCATAATAACCAATTACAGATTGCGGACAATTCGGTAACATAATCGCAACTCTATCGCCTTTTTCAATACCAAGCCTTTGAAGGTAATTCGCAAATTTCTTTACCTTGTCATGGAAATCTGAAAATGTAACATCTTTCCCTAAAAAGTGAAGCGCTTTCTTTTCTGGATAACGAGCAGCCATTTTCTCTAAATATCTATGAAGTGGCTGAATATCATAAGAAATCGTCCCTGGAATTTCATCTGGATAACTCTGCAGCCAAGGTTTTTCCACTCTCATTCCCCCTTCCAATACTTGTGAAAATAAATAAATGAATGTTCATTCATGATGGTTATTTTCATTATATTATAGTCATAACAGCGTTACAATCATAATATTCTGACTTTTATATAACTATGCTTTACTTCATTAACTTCTTATTATATGTATAAACTCTCTTAATTTTAAAAGAATAAGAGAGTTCACGTTACTTAGCTTAATCTTATAATCGTTAAAACTGCACCAGGTGTAGTCGTTGATAATGTTGCAACAGCTAACAATCCAAACAACTGCAAACTAATTGCACTACCCGCCGCAAGAGTCGTAATAATTGTTGCACTAAATGAAGTCGTCGCTAATGCAGGAGAGTTGATAGTCCCAGCAAGCGGTGCCCCATTAATTGTAATTCGTGAACTGACTAATAAAGAAGCCGTTATATTAATTGTATATGAAATATAATAATTCCCTGCATTTGCAGCCGTAAATACTGTGTTTCCCCCAGATACTGTAATTCCAGGTCCTATATTTTGATTATTCGGAAGTACGACATTTGTCCCACCAAGTAATACTGATATTGCCGTACCCGATGTATTATTCGCAAATGCATACGTCGCAGTTATACTTGTACCTGTTACTCCCGTTGCTCCTGTTTCACCTGTTGCTCCCGTTGCTCCTGTTACTCCCGTTGCTCCCGTTACTCCCGTTGGGCCTGTTGCTCCCGTTGCTCCTGTTACTCCCGTTGCTCCTGTTGCTCCTGTTACTCCCGTTGCTCCTGTTGCTCCCGTTGCTCCTGTTACTCCCGTTGCTCCCGTTACTCCCGTTGCTCCCGTTGGGCCTGTTGGGCCTGTTGCTCCCGTTGCTCCCGTTTCACCTGTTACTCCCGTTGCTCCTGTTGCTCCTGTTGCTCCCGTTGGGCCTGTTGCTCCCGTTGCTCCTGTTGCTCCTGTTGCCCCTGTTGCTCCCGTTGCTCCCGTTACTCCCGTTGCTCCCGTTGCTCCCGTTGCTCCCGTTGCTCCCGTTGGGCCTGTTGCTCCCGTTACTCCCGTTACTCCCGTTACTCCCGTTGCTCCCGTTGCTCCCGTTGGGCCTGTTGCTCCCGTTGCTCCTGTTACTCCCGTTGCTCCTGTTGCTCCTGTTGCTCCCGTTGCTCCTGTTACTCCCGTCGCTCCCGTTGCTCCCGTTGCTCCCGTTGGGCCTGTTGCTCCCGTTGGACCTGTTGGACCTGTTGGACCTGTTGGACCGAGCTTAGGAACTGTCCCATCGCAACTAAAACAGCATGAATCAACATGTACACCATGTGGATTATTACACCCACAATATCCATTTGTATTATTACTCCATAAAGACATGTTGACCCCTCCTTCGTGTTCAATCTTTTAAGTACAGCCAACTAATTAGAAATATTTTTCTAATAAAAAATCAGTTTTTATTTTCCTTATCAACTACCCGATCTGGAACAAACCTTTTATAAACAAAGGTTTATTCCTTACATTCTAATAATTATTACATGCAATACGCTCCCCTTTCGCTTGTACTTTCGCCTTCCTCATTAAAGGAATTTCAGCTCCTTCAACCTTGATACACGTATGCATTTTAATACGATATATTAAAATCCGTATAAATCGTTATTTTTTCGTCAAAATTTTTAAAAAATACCAACACTTAAAATGCCCTCATATTTTGTAAAATTAACATTTTTTCCTTCTACATATATTTCTTGCTGAAACTCTTGTAATTGATAGACCTTATTACTTTTTCGTTTATAATCAATGGCTTTAAATTTCGCAACAGATATAAGCCAATTTCTAAACTTCCCACAATTTTCATCATAACTATTAATGTTATACCAAACGATTAATAAAATATCGTCAACACATTCATCCACTAGCACCTTACTATGTGCCGTATCTAAAACACTATGAACCACCTTATAAATTAAATCTCCATATTGATCAATGACTGTATGTAACGCTAACATGTCTTGTTTTCGAAGACCTTCTACTATTTCTATATCCTTCACCCTTATCACCACTCTTTACTCTATTCTTTATTCATTACATATACGAATGAAAAGATCGATTTTCTGACACTTTTACAAATATTTTCTAATTATTTTTATATTGTAGCAATGCTTAATTAAGTATCGCTTATGAAACAGGGATTATATTATCTCTCACGAATTTAATATACGAGCGAAAAACAGGAGGGATAACTATGTACCCAACAATTGAAGATTTTTTAACATCATGGACATATGAAGCTGAGTCTACTCAAAAGATGCTCGATGCATTAACAGATGAATCTTTGTTACAAGAAATTGCACCTGAACACTGGACGTTAGGAAGAGTTGCTTGGCATATCGTTACTGCAATTCCTGTTATTCTATCAGGGACAGGGTTAAAGTTTGAAGGTGAAACAAAGGATTATCCTGTACCAACTTCAGCAAAAACAATTACAGATGAGTACCGTAAAGTAAATGTAGCTTTGGTTGAAGCACTTCAAAGCGAATGGACTGATAAAGACTTAGCTACTATTAATGACTTCTTTGGTCGTCCTATGCCGAATTCTATATTTTTAATAACACTCATTAATCATCAAAATCACCACCGCGGACAGATGACTGTTTTAATGCGTCAAGCTGGCTTAACAGTCCCTGGCGTATATGGTCCTGCAAAAGAAGAATGGGCTGCAGCTGGAATGGAGGCTCCTAAAATGTAATGACAGAAAAAGACAAGGTGTCCTATCACCTTGTCTTTTTCTGTCACTTGTTTCATGTGAAACTATTTTCTACTAAATGGTATTTTATGAGAAAATACGTTAAAATAAATTCATATTAATTGGAGGGAACTAAATTGAATACAAAAAACAAAAAAATAACAATAAGAACTCTCTTACTAACTTCTATCATTGGAATTATCGGTGTATCTCTTTATTTCACAAGTTATGGTACCCCTTGGGGAAAACAAACAGCAATTACAGAATCAAAAGAATATATTACAAAATACTTTAATCTAGACGCGAAAGTCAAAAATACTTCTTACGATTCTAAGATGGATAGCTACGCAATCGCCTTTGAAACAATTGAAGATGGAGAGTTTACTATCGAATATAAAGGTCCCAATAACTTTAACATTTCTCCAGGAGTTCAAGAGTATTTAAGCAAACACTACAAATTTACAGAGTAGTAATGAAGCATACGTATACAAAAAAGAGTTGGTGTAACGCCAACTCTTTTTCTTATTCTTGTCATACTGTTACATCTTCCTTCTCTATATTTTTAATTCCGTAATATGCAATCACCATACCAATCGCTGCAAATGTGAATTGAAGAGGAAGAAACGTCGCTATAGGAAATATGGGCTGGTTATTAATTGCGATTAATACAACGATAATAGAAGAAACGATTGTAGCTGGCACAGAACGTTTACGCATCCCGAAATATAGAGGGATTAAACTTATTCCCGAAGTTGCAATCGCTAAAGGAACAAGATTTATCCCTTCTTGAATCAATTGATCTACTGTAAATGGATTAGGAAGAATTGAAAAATAACTATCTATCCCAAAGAAAATTCCTACTACTAAAATGTTAGATAAAATAACTGTTATAAATGTTACTATTGCTGTAATGGCCAACTTACTAACCATCATTTTCTTTCGATTAATTGGATAAGAAAACATGAGTAATATTGTTTTGTTTTTATATTCATCAATTATTAACTTGGCTATTAGTACGCCACCAAAAATAATAAATGTTGCTCTTACTAATGTGCTAGCCATCAACAAAATTGTCTGTGGATCTTTTATTTCAGGATCTCCCTCTATTTGAGCAACGAAACTAACGAAAATTAGTAGTGCCAGTATAATGATATTTGCAATAACTGCTCTCTTCACATACCATCCGAGCTTAAACTTCTTCAGTTCTAGCTTCATAAGACGTAGCATGATAGTCCTCCTTTTATTTAAATTTTAATCGATATAAATTCCTCCTGTTTTACTTAAAATCTTCACATCATTTTTTGCATCACCGATAGTTCCTTCTTTTATCTTTTCTGTATTTTTATCTTTCTTAAGCCCGTTTACATTCACCATTATGTCAGCCGAATTACTTTTGGCCGTAAGTTTCAATGAAGCTGGGACATCTTTATACCTTACGCCAATGTCGCCTGATTTTGTTTCTACAAATAATGATTTTCCTTCTGTCATATCTTTCAATAATACTTCCCCAGATGTTGAAGTGATGTTCATATTTCCGTTTTTTACATTTTTCACATAATTATCGCCAGTAGTAGAAGTTATATTTACTTCTTGTAATGAACTATCTTTTAACATTAAATCTCCACTTTCGGATGTGAACTCACCCTTATCTGCCAATAGTCCTACAATCATTTCATCTCCAGACTTTCCTTTTGTCACGATACTTTTTACTACTATATCGCTTATTTTCACATCACCCGATTTATTATTTAATACAATTTTATCTATTTCTTTCTTCGGAACAGCTATAGATATACTATTTTTCTTCCTAAACGTAAAACCATTAACGAATCCGTTCATCTTCTGTTCTTGCTTAATCATCATTTTATTTCCGTCATTTTCTATTTTGACAGGATCTTGATCTTTATCTGCTCGTTGACCTTGAGCGGAAATTACTATTTTGTTAGCGTCTGTACTTTTAAATTCAATATCCCAGTTTTCATTGTCCACTTCTATTTCTTTTATATTATTTATCTCAAAAGACTTTTCTTTCTTAAAATCTTTTCCTTGAAATTTCTTAAAACCAAAAACCACACTAGTAATTGTAAGAAATAAAATTGCAATTACTATTATTTTTTTCACTGCTCATACCCCAGTTCGTTGTTGTTTTAAGCTTGCTTCACGCCACATCAATCTTGTCGATTTTTCGATACGACAGATAACTAATAAAAATCCCTACTAAACAGAGCACTATTGGGATAGCTATAAAATTATAAAAACTTACTTGATTGTTTCCAATGTTACTGTTCATTATCATCCCGATTATTACTGCAGAAGTAATCGTTGTCGGTGCCGATTTCTTTCTCATCCCAAAAAATAAAGGGATTAAACTTATACCAGATATCATAAATGCATTTATAAAAGTAGCTGGAACGGTAGCTATTATTTCACCCATCGTAACAGGCGTTTCAATTACTCCCATCATTGGATTCATAAAAAATATGAGCAAACTAATAGTGAAAGTAGCGATAATCATGCTCACAAAGCAAAAACTAAAAACAATTGTTAATTTCGCCCTCATTACCGTTTTCCTTTGCAATGGATACATAAACAATAGTTGCATTGTTTTGTTCTTATACTCATCAATTACTAAACGTGATAGAATGACCGAACTAAAAATAAGAAATGTCATCCTAATAAAAATGTTTGCTAAGGTCATATATTTTGTAAAATCAGTGAGCGCCGCATCTACTTCACCTTTCGCTCCCAACCCCATAAGACTTACCGCAGCAAAAATTGCTATAATACAAATGGCTACCCCTTTAAAATAACTAGATAATTGATGTTTTTTCCATTCAAGCTTCATTAATTTAAACATATAGACCACGCCTCCATCCCTTATATAACTATCTCTACGCTACTAACATTCTAATTCCAGCAGTAACTACGCTTAACACTCCTATCACTAGTAAAATTAAAATCCAGTTTCGTTCTGGCTTTTTATAATATAAGATTCCACTTATGAGTATTACGATAAATCCAGCTATAACATTTAGTATTAATGCATTCATGATCATATCCCCCTCGCTGAAGTTACATTAAGCGTGAATGCCTTCTCCATCCATTACGTTTAAGAAATATTCTTCTAACGAACTATGTTTCTTATTAATACTTTCAATTTCTACATCGTTCATAATAAGTGCTTTTGAAATTGCCTGCTGCGTCGCCGCCACTTCATAAACACGAATCGTGTTTCCACTCATTATTTTGTAATTTTTTATACCGAGTTTATCTTCTAGAATATAAGCTGCACGTTTTACATCAGGAACAGTGATTTCAATGTACTCTGTTTGTTTTCCATTAATACTCTTCATTGAAACTTCTTTTATTAGTTTTCCATTTTGAATCACACCAATTGTATCCGCCATTTGTTCCATCTCGCCTAAAATATGACTAGAAACTAATAACGTAATGCCAAATTCTTTGCAAAGCATTTTGAATAAATCTCTTAATTCTTTAATACCTATTGGATCTAAACCGTTAATCGGTTCATCTAAAATAAGTAGCTCTGGCTTTGTCATAATCGCCCTTGCAATACCGAGTCTTTGTTTCATCCCTAATGAAAAATCTTTTACTTTTTTATTGTCTATGCCGCTCAGTTTCACTAAATTTAAAGCATGATTAATTGCGTTCTTATCGTAATACCCCATATATTCACAATGTAAATCCAGATTTTCCTTCGCCGTTAATTTATCATAAAAGATTGGATATTCAATAATTGTCCCCATCCTTTTTAATACTTCATAAGATGTGTCTGTTAACTTCTCACCGAAAATTTCAATATCACCGCTCGTCGGTTTTATTAAATTTGTAATCATTTTCATAATCGTTGTTTTACCCGCGCCGTTCGGTCCTAAAAAGCCGTAAATCTCTCCTTTTTTCACATGCATATTAACACTAGAAATAACTTCTTTCCCTTTAAACACTTTCGTTAACTGGTTCGTTTTTAATATATATGTCATGTCACTTTCCCCTTTCGCACTGCTCTATATTTCTATAATAGACAACGGAAATCTCTTTTTTCTTACCCGTTCCTTACAAATTCCTTACGTTCAAAAAAACTTGTAGAATCTACTTCTCTACAAGCTAAAACTGCATCTTTGTTAATACAACTGTAAAAATCGTTTTTTCATACGGCTTACTAGAAAGATGAATTTCTCCATCCATCGCTTCCACAAGCCTTTTCGTAATCGTTAACCCTAGACCGCTTCCTTGGTACAATCTATTTCTTGAATCTTCAAGTGTGTACATACGCTCAAACACTTTATCAATATGAGATTCATCAATTCCTTTTCCTGTATCCCATACATCTATATACACACTCGTTTCATCATCTCTTAAAGTCATACCGAGTGTCTTTCCATCGTCTCCATATGTAATCGCATTTGATATTAAATTATTTAACACTCTGCCTAATACTTCTGTATTTCCAAGTACATATATATTTCTTTCTGGTATATCAATATGGATATGAAAACCTTTCGTCGTCACTAAATCATAGAAAGATAAAATCTTCTCACGGCAAACTTCATTCATATTTACTTTTGTTATCTCAATTGCCTTGTCACCAGATTCTAATTTTGCTAAATCAAAAAACTTATGAATCAGTTCCATAACTTCTAGTGTTTTCACATGCACCTTTTCAAGTAATATTTGCTGTTCTTCTTCACTTATCGTTTTATCCACATTTAACATTTCTACATATCCAAGAATGACTGTGAGTGGCGTTTTCAAATCATGCGAGATATTTGAAAGCATCTTTCTCATGGAAATCTCAACCTTTGCATGATCTGCATTTGTTTTCTGCTTAGCATCTAATAGATGATTAATTGCGACTAATAGTTTTTGCAATTCTGTATCATCCGTCATAATTAATAGCTTCTCACCAGTTTGTTCTTTTACAATTCGATCTAACTTTTCATACGTGTAGCGTAAATTCCTACTACTATTTTTCCTAATTTTATATTGCACGTAAATAACGATAAGCAATATAATAATCACCACTGTTAAAAATATAACCATACTACATCACTTCCAATTTATAGCCAATTCCCCACAGTGTTTTTATATATTCCGGGTTAGATGGGTCCGTTTCAATCTTCTCGCGTAATCTCCTCATATGAACATTAATAACATTATCATCACCATAATATTCTTCATTCCAAACAAGCTTATATATTTGCGCTTTCGTAAAAACACGATTTTGATTCTTCACGAATAGTTTTAAAATCTCAAATTCTTTTAAAGTAAGTTTAAGCTGTCTTCCCTTTTTCTCCACAGTAAAATTAATTGGGTCAATTATTAAGTCACCAATCTGAATGGTCTCATCTTTTGATTCCACAGCTGAATACTTTGTAGACCTTCGAATAGCGGCTTTTACACGTGCTGCCAATTCAATCATAGAAAATGGTTTACAAATGTAATCATCCGCTCCAAGCCCTAAGCCAATCGCTTTATCAACATCTGTATCTTTTGCCGACATCATTAAAATCGGAACAGCACTTTTTTCTCGAATGATTCGCACAACCTCTAAGCCATCTAACTTTGGCATCATAATATCGAGAATAATCAAATCAAATGAACCTTTTAAAAATGCGTTAACTCCTTCTTCTCCATCAGATGCGATTGTAACTTGAAAACCTTCTTTTACTAAATATGTTTCAACCATCTCTTGAATTGAGATATCATCTTCAACTAATAAAATATGATATGACATATTTCTATCCCCTTTTCACAAATATTAACAATTCAATTGTATCGCAACTGCAAATTAGTTGGTACAATTATATGAATTTTCAAACCAACTTCCCTTCCTTCCTTAACAATGATATGATGAAATTCACTACTATTGTTCATAATTAACTTTATATAAAGGAGACTTATCATGTCAGAAAACAAAAAAGTAAGCTTAGCTGATTTAATGCGCGAACAACTTGCAAAGAAAAAGCAAGGAAATGGAAACGGCTCAAATAATGGAAGTCAAAGTCAAGAAACGAAAAAATTACAAAACCAACAAACGAAGAAAACAAACAACCAACGTAGACGTACAGGTGTATAAATGAGCGGGCAAAAACGATCTAACGTCGCGCCAGGTCTTGCGGTTGATATTGTGTTAAAACAAGATCAACGTACAGGCAAGCTAACAAGAGGAATTGTAAAAGATATTTTAACTAACTCACCCTCTCATCCGCACGGCATTAAAGTACGATTGCAGGACGGGCAAGTTGGCAGAGTCCAAAATATCATTCAATAAGAAAAGGAGCTCATTTAAACTTGAGCTCCTTTTTCTTTATTACCCTTTAATTTTCTCGATGAAAACTACTTTTAAATAGTCTCCTTCTTTAAATTGATCAATTGTACGGAAATCTTCTGGTAAAGAATGTTCTTCTAATATTTTATATTTACCGTTCATTTCTTTGAATGCTGTATCGATAAAGCCATTAAACTTTTTCATATCGAATGCGCTACAATTTGTAGAAGCAACGATAATACCGTTATTTTCTGTAATCGCAATTGTTTCTTTTAATAAGTTTTTATAATCTTTCGCCGCACTGAACGTATATTTTTTTGAGCGTGCAAAACTTGGAGGGTCAAGTACAACCATATCAAATTTCATCTTTTTCTTAGCTGCATATTTGAAATATAGAAATACATCTTCTACAATAATATCTTGTGCTTCGTAATCAATTTCATTTACACTAAACTGCTCGATCGTTTTACTTAAGCTACGATTTGCAAGGTCAACACTTGTTGTTTTACTTGCGCCGCCAAGTGCTGCAAATACAGAGAAAGCTCCAGTATAAGAGAACATATTTAAAACTGTTCTTCCTTTTGCATATTTATCACGAATTTGTTTTCGAACGTTACGTTGATCTAAAAATACACCAACCATCGCCCCGTCATTTAAATATACAGCAAAGTTTACACCGTTTTCTTTTACGATAAGTGGGAACTCACCGCGCTCTCCTGTTACGAAATCATCACCTTCAATGTACTTTCCTTTCGTATCAAAACGTTTTTTCTCATAAATCCCTTTGAAGTTTGCTACTTTTTGAAGCGCTGCTACAATCTCATCACGGAAAGTATAAATCCCTTCACTATACCAACTAATTACGTAATAGCCGTCATAATAATCGATAATTAAGCCACCAAGACCGTCACCCTCACCGTTTACCACACGGAATGCTGTTGTATCATTTGATTTATAAAAATCTTTTCGTTTATGTAAAGCAGATTTTATTTTACTTTCAAAGAAATCCTGATTTATTTGCTCTTTCTCTTTTCTCGTTAAAATCCAGCCATACCCTTTATTTTGTTTTCCATAATAGCCTTTTCCAATGAATTGGTTCTTCTCATCTACTACGTTGATGATTGTTCCTTCTTCACGAATATCGTTTAAATTTTGAATCGCATCTTTTAAAATAAGCGGATATCCACTTTTAATTTCTTTTATAAATTTCGGTTTTATTTTTATAGTTACTTCAGATCGCATGTAATGTCTTCCTTTCCATTTGAATGCTTTCTAATTAGTAGGAAGCAATGTAAAAAATGAGGCTGAAAAAAGCCTCGTTTCACTATACCATATTATTGCTTTGCTCGTACAACTAGCTCATCCTCTCGCTTAATCGAAAAAAAACTTATATATTTTATCATTACCATTGACAATGATAATGATTTTCACTATCATTTAATATATATGAAACGATGAAAATAATGATAGATTTATAGGAGGAATAAAGAAATGATTATTGTTACAAATACATCTAAAATTACGAAGGGTGACGCACATAAATTAATTGAGCGCTTTAATAAAGTAGGTAAAGTTGAAACGATGCCTGGTTTCTTAGGACTAGAAGTTCTTCTAACTGAAAATACAGTTGATTATGATGAAGTAACGATTAGCACTCGTTGGAATGCAAAAGAGGATTTCCAAGGTTGGACAAAGAGTACGGCCTTTAAAGATGCGCATTCACATCGTGGTGGATTACCAGATTTTATTATCGATAATAAAATCTCATTCTATGATGTTAAAATTGTTCGTATGCCAATTGCTGCGGCTCAATAACTTCGTTTTTAATAGTTGGTATAGAAGTATGAGAAGGAATACATCTTCTCTACTTCTATACCTTTTCTTTTTTCAACTTCTTTTCACCAACTTCGCATGCACGACTAGTCTGCCCGCCTCTGGATCTAGTGCATAATCACACGTTGAAAGTGTTAAAATTTGATCATCCGCTGTCACTTTTGTATCTGTTTTATAGAGTGACCTATCCTTAATTTTTTCTAGAAAAGATGCATAGTCTTCATCGCTTCCAAAATCCGTTTCAATATAATAGAAATCAGTTGTCGTTGTATATACTGAAAATACTTCTACATCATATCCTTCAAACAAAGTATCGTAGTACAATTTGCGATGAGACATGAAGAAATCTTCTTCTAATATTTTTTTAAGACTCCCAAACATAGAACCGTCTTTCATACGATGTCCGTATAGAATCGTATTTCGATTTTGAGATTTTACATCGTTACGATGATCCATAAAAATACTGCCTGCCCTCATGTCCTCACCTTTATAATTACGGTATAAATAGTAATCGTTGTCTTTCGCTTGAACAATCGGATAATTAATTTGCGTATCATCCATCGTAATCCAGCCAACTATTTCTGGATTAATTTTTTGTAAGGCTTGAAACTGCGCACGTACTGCTCCATCTGATGATTTTTCTTCCATCGGACTCCTTTGATAAATATCTTGTGCTTCAGCCATTACTTTGCGATTTTCATAGTAATCCATGAACATCCCGCCTAATTCATACACGGAGTAGAAAAAGATACCTAAAAAAGCAACTGTAAGTATTCTTTGAAAAAAGGAATTCTTTTTCTTTTCTTTCTTGCCGCTCAAATTATCACCTCAAAACGGATTACCAAAGGGATTTAGTCGCCTATCAAATACCCATTGGCACCATATACAATCCTGTATCTTCATCGTGCTTTACAACAACGTCTACACCATATATCGTCTTGATCATATCTTCCGTTACGACTTCACCTGGCTTACCCTTCATCACAATTTCTCCATCTTTCATAACGATAATATGATCGCTATAACGGATTGCTTGATTAATGTCATGTAATACCATAACAATCGTTAAACCATGTACTTCATTTAACTCTTTCACTAACTCTAATATTTCAAGCTGATAGTAAATATCTAAATACGTCGTTGGTTCGTCTAAAAACAGCATGGGCGTATTTTGCGCTAAAGTCATCGCAATCCAAACACGTTGCCTTTCCCCACCAGATAATGCATGTATTGGCTTATCACGCTTATCTTGTAGTCTCGTACACGTCAATGCTCTTTCTATTGCTTCGCTATCCTCATCCGTTTGTGTAGAAAAAATATTTTTATATGGCATACGCCCAAAACTCGTCAATTTTTCAACTGTAATATCTGCTGGCGCCTCATTTTGCTGATGAACGACCGCTAGCTTTCTAGCAAACTCTTTCGGCTTATACTGGCTAATAGCTTTCCCATCTAGCATTACTTCTCCACTACGGGGATCATGATTTCGCGACATAACACCTAGTAATGTTGATTTTCCACAACCATTTGGACCAATAATTGTTGTAATTTTTCCAACCTCTATCTCACTACTAACAGACTTTAAACGATCCGTTACATTATCATAAGAAAAGGTTACATTTTTAATTTCCATGAACTCGATCACTCTTTCTAAGCAAGAATATTAAGAACGGACCACCGATGACTGCCATAATCGTCGCCGCTGGAATTTCATTAGGCGGTACGATTAGCCTACCAATTGTGTCTGCCGTTAAAATTAATAACGCACCTGCAAGGGCTGAAAACGGAATAAGCACTTTATGATCTGATCCAACTAGTTGCCTTGAAATATGCGGGATAAGTAATCCAACGAAAGCGATAACACCCGCAATTGCAGTTGATACAGCTGCTAAAAGAACAGCAATGACAGAAATAATAAGGCGTACCCTCGTCACGTGAAGTCCAAGGTTTTTAGCCGTTTTATCTTGTAGAGATAATAAATTACACCACGCCCCTACAAACAGTGCAAGTATAAGGCCGATTGATCCATATGTAACAAGTACTTCCACATCGCCCCATGTCTTCATCGTTATATTAGATGTTGTCGTCTGCTTAATACTTTTAATGAAATATCCGCAAATCGTAACGAAAGATTCATTTAAACCAGTAAACATCGCATTTATCGCTATACCGATCAAAATGATACGCAGCGGACTTAAACCTGATTTCCAAGAAAACGCATAAACGAGATAACAAGCAAACGCACCGCCTAAAAACGCGAATAGTGGTGTCCAGAAAAAGAACTGAGGGAATAGCGTAATGATAACAAGCGTCATAAAACTGGCCCCTGAAGATATCCCGATAACCCCAGCATCCGCAAGTGGATTTTTCATAACTGCTTGGAAAAGCACACCAGAAACAGCAAGCGCCGCTCCAGTGAAAAGTGCAATAATGATGCGCGGGAAACGTAAATCTTTAATGACTTCAACATCTTCATTTGTCCCTGTAAATATACCTTGAAAAAGATCAATGACACCTATTTCTAAACTACCTTTCACAGCGGATACAGTAGTCATAATAACTAGTAATACTGTGACGATGAAGAAACTCCAAATTTTTTTATTCATCTCAATCTTCCTTTATCTATACATGCATCATGGATACATCATTTTCTTTAATTCATCTAAGGCTTCAATAGCTGCTAAATTCCCCGTCGTTCCAAATAAGCGCTCTTCTAAATCGTACACTCTATTATTTTTAACTGCGGCAAAATGCTTCCAAATGTCGTTCGTTTTAAATTCCTTATCGAACATTTTCACAACTTCATCTGGCATACCATGCGCTGCACGTAAAATAATATCTGGATCAGCTTTTTTTAAGTACTCTGTATTAGAAGCTAAATATTCTACTTTCTCACCTTGTACGATATTTTTACCACCTAGTTGTTTTACTAAATCCCCAATATAGGAGTGTTCTGTCGCAACTAAATAACTTCCAGGTACTCCAAGTAAAATAAGGACTGTCGGTTCTTTCTTCCCTTTCACTTGTTTTTGAATGTCTGCAACTTTTTTATCGAACTTTGTTACGACTGCTTCAGCCTGTTTCTCACGCCCATATGTTTTACCCAAATCTGTAATTGAATTTTGCATGTTTTTTAAACTCGTTAAATTTAAAAAATTTGCCTTAATGCCCGCTTCATTAAAAACTGGCTTCAACTCATATTCAAGCGTCGTAACAGATAATACTTCTGATGGTTTCATTGATTTTACTTTTTCCATATCAGGACTCATCGGATTCCCAACTTCAGGTAAACCTTTATAGCGCTTTGGCAAAGTTTTAGAACTTGTAGGAATACCTGCTAAATCTACTTCTAATGCATCCATAATTTCAGTCACAGCAACTGTCGTTGCAATAACACGTTCCTCACTACTGCTCTTTACCTTTTTTGCCGTTTCTTTTTTGGGTGATGAGCACCCAGCTATACTAAATAAAAGAATGATAGCCATGAATACACTCGTGATTTTCTTCACTCTCAATCACCACTCCTTTCGGTACAATATGAAACGAGTCTTGATGCATGAAACCATGCATCAAGACTCCAAATTTCACAGTCTACCTGCTCTATATTTACGAACTAAGAAAGCAAGTGATCCTAGTAATAGCAACATATACATTCCAATCTGTGCTGTATCTGCTGTTTTTGAGTTTTTCTCTTTTTTCACATCATTCTTCGCATTTTCATTTTGCTTCTTACCGTCTGCATTTCGGTTGAAATCAGGATTACCGATTGTTTTTGCATTGTCTACTTTCGGTGTAATCACTGGATTTTTCGGATCATTCTTCGGATCGTTTTTCGGATCCTCTTTAATAGTTCCTACTGCACCAATATTATTTGTATCAAATTGAATTTGCACGTCGTAGAAATGATGATAGTTCATTGAATCAATATCTACTTTTACTTTCGCATTTAATTTCGCAAATAAATCATCAACCTCAAACTCTATTACTCTCGTATCTGCATTTTTATCTTCACTCACTACTTTTGCATCAACAAATGCACCAGCATTTTCTGTTTGGAACTTCGTAATCCACGCACTATTTTTCAGTGTCATCGCAACATATTTCTTACCATCTTTCACTGTTAATCTAGCTGGATTTACAACATATTGATTCATCATTGAAATCTCATCCGTTTTATCTTTTAACACTTTAAAAGCAACATCATATTGACCGTCTTTTAAATTTTTCGGATCGACTGTTATGTGTCCATTTTGGTTATTATTTCCGCCTTGATTATTGTTTCCACCTTGGTTATCGTTTCCACCTTGATTATTGTTTCCATCTTGGTTATCGTTTCCGCCTGGAATGTTGTTTCCATCTTGATTACCTAAAGCTTTAATACTGCCTTTATCAAATGCAAATTGAATATCATAGAAATGATGGTAGTTCATCGCATCAATATCTACTTTCACTTTTGCATTTAACTTTTTCGATAAGTCGTCCACTTCTACTTCCACTACTCTTGTATCTTGCTCTTTATTTGTACCTAATACTTTCGCATCGACAAACGAACTATTCTGTTCAAACTCAAACTTTGTAATCCATGAGCTATTCGTTACTGTGAAGGATACATATTTCTTACCATCTTTCACTTTTAATACGCCTGGACTCTTCGTATATGTGTTCATCATTGAAATTTCGTCTGTTTTATCTTTTAGCACTTTAAAACCGATACTGTATTCACCGTCTTTAAGAGCATTTGGATCAATTGTTGTGTTATTGTCTTGGTTATTATTTCCGCCTTGGTTGTCATTTCCACCTTGGTTATTGTTTCCACCTTGGTTATTGTTTCCACCTTGGTTATTGTTTCCACCCTGGTTATCGTTTCCACCCTGGTTATCGTTTCCACCCTGGTTATCGTTTCCACCTTGGTTATCTACTGGCTGAATGCTATCTTTATCAAATGCAAATTGAATGTCGTAGAAATGATGATAATTCATTGAATCAATATCCACTTTCACCTTTGCATCTAATTTTTTCGATAAATCATCTACTTCTACTTCCACTACTCTTGTATCAGCCTTCGTATCTGTATTTAATACATTTGCATCAACAAACGCACCATTTTTCTCAAACTCAAACTTTGTAATCCATGAGCTATTCGTTAATGTGAAGGATACATACTTCTTGCCATCTTTCACCTTCAATACGCCTGGGCTCTTCGTATATGTGTTCATCATTGAAATTTCTTCTGTTTTATCTTTTAACACTTTAAAACCGATACTGTATTCACCATC
This sequence comes from Bacillus sp. RIT 809, assembly GCF_016892495.1. Taxonomy (NCBI): domain Bacteria; kingdom Bacillati; phylum Bacillota; class Bacilli; order Caryophanales; family Bacillaceae; genus Bacillus; species Bacillus sp. RIT 809. The sequence continues at coordinate 108,259 of NZ_JAFEMR010000005.1, forward strand.
TTTAATTGTGTCAGCATCCGGTTGTTGATCTCCGTCTGGTTGTTTATCTCCATCTGGTTGCTTGTCTCCGTCTGGTTGTTTATCTCCATCTGGTTGCTTATCTCCATCTGGCTGTTTCTCTTCATTTTTAATTGGTTCAAGTTTCTCTTGATCAAATACAAGTTGTACGTCATGAGTTTGCTTGTAACCTTGTGATGCCACCTCAATAAATACTTTTGTATTTATTTTTTTAGATAAATCATCCACTTCAAATTCTACGACTCTTGTACCTTTTTCTTTATCTTCACTCACTACTTTTGCATCAACAAATGCACCATCTTTTTCTGTTTGGAAATTTTTAATTAATGAGCTGCTTTTTAGCGTTACAATCGCTTTTTTCTTACCATTTTCTACTTTCAATACTCCTGGATTTTCCATGTAAGTATTCATTTTAGATTCTTCATCTGTTTTATCTTTTAACACTTTAAATGGAATGCTGTACGCACCATCTTTAATTGTGTTAGAATTTGGTTGTTGATCTGAGTCAGGCTTTTGGTCGGGCTTCTGACTTGGATCCGGATTTTCATTCGGATCTGGCTTATTAGCTGGGTCCTCTTTTTCATCTGGTTTTTCTACATGAATTGGTGTAATGCTATTTTGGTCGAATGAAATACGAATGTCATAGTAATGATGATAATTAAAAGCATCAATATCAACTTTTACTTTCGCATTTAATATTTTCTCTACATCTTCTACATCAAATTCTACTACTCTTGTATCGCTCTCTGTATCTTCACTAACTACATTTACATCAACGAATTGACTACCTTTTTCTGTTTCAAACTTCGTAATCCATGAACTATGCGTTAACGTAAAGGATACTTTCTTTTTCCCATCCTTCACTTTCAAAGTCCCCGGGCTTATAGAATATTGATTCATCATTGATTCTTCATCTGTTTTATCTTTCAAAACTTTGAAACCAATTGAATATTCACCGTCAGCTAAAGTTGTAGCTGCTTGAACTGCAAGTGGTTGTAGCGTTGATACGAATGTAAAAATCGTTAGAAACATTGCAACAACAATTTTTAAATACCTGTTCAATAGAATGACTCTCCTTTTTAAAATTTATTTACTTAACTTCACTTTACGAACTAAGAAAACACCTGAGATTAAAACTAACGCTGCAAATAATCCGATACGTGCTTCGTCGCCTGTTTTTGGATTATCTATTTTTTCAGCTTTTCCACTTTCATTTGTTTCTTTTTTTGTATCTTTATTTGTTTCTTTGTTATCTACTTTCATTTTCTCTTCTTTTACTTGTGTATCTTTTTTAGTTTCATCATTATTTTTTGTTGCAGCAGCTACATTGTTATCGCCGCCTACAGCTTTTACATTCGCATCAAACGCAAAGCGAACTGTGTAATGATGGTCGTAGTTTGCACTTGGTACAACAACATGAATTTTTACTCCTAACGGTTTAGATAAATCATCAACTTTAAATTCAACCGTTCTTTTATCTGCTGCTTCGTCTTTGCTAATTACTTTTGAATCAACGAAATTACCATTCTCTGGTGCTTTAAATTCTGTAATCCAAGCACTATGATTCATTGGAACTTGTACTCTCATCTCACCATTTTTTACAATTAACTTAGCTGGTTTTTCAAAATAATCATTTGCCATTGAAGCTGAATCATCTTCCGCCTTTTTGATAACGTAGTTAATATCGTAAGTACCATCAGCTAATTTTGCTGAGGCTTGTCCAGATGGTATTACGAGAAAAGCTAGCATACATACTAACGTTATAATAAATGCGGGTAATACTGAAAACTTTCTCATTTTGCTTACTTCCTCCTTGTTTATCTTTCGTTTTATAAATTGAAACTGATAATTATTCTCAATTTATAAGAAAAAAATAATCTCTTCTACCTTTATTTCATTGTCATTACTTTATGTAATGTAAGTGTCGTTGATTATCATTCTCACTAAAGGTCAAAAAATATAATATCCCTCTATATTCCCTATAAAAAGCACTCTAAAATAATTCAATCGCTTTACTGATTATCATTCTCAACAGACTACAAAAAAAATAAACTACCTAATTCTATTGTTCTATCACCTCTTCTTCCAAAAATGATATAGTCATAGAAAACCTCTTCCCCTGCTCCCTCACTTCCCTTCCAATATTTCCACAACTAAGTCAATCTTAGCCTAATGCTAATTTTATTGTCAACTATATTACGTATAATTTTTTTAATATCCAAATTTTTTTATATACGGCTTTTTCTACAAAAAAAGAGGCTTCCTTTCATAGAAAGCCTCTTTTCTCTATTTTTCTACAGCAATTTCTTGCTTTTGAAACTTAGAAACTATATAACCAATTCCTATACCGATCATACCTGGAACTAACCAACCAATCCCTACGCTATATAATGGGATTTTATTTAAAATAGGTGTTAGTGCAGCAATTTGAAGATTCGCATTGTGCAATCCATCAAAGAAGCTAATCGCAAATGACCCTACAATACCGCCTACATACATCGCTAAAGGAAGACGAATGTAGTTTTCAACGAGTGATAATACGATAAGAACGATACCAATTGGGTAAATTGCAATTAAAATTGGCAATGCTAATGCATTTAACTGAGTTAAACCAAGATTCGCTACCATAAATGCTAATACACAAAAAATGAAAACAACTTTTTGATAAGAAAGCTTCGGTAATAACGAAGAGAAATATTCTCCACAAGCTGCAACAATACCTACAGAAGTCGTTAAACATGCTGCTGTAATTGCGATGCCAAGTAATAATGTTCCGTAATTACCAAATAAATGATTTACGGCGTTTGTTAAAATAATTCCTCCGTTTGCACCCATTCCAAGCGAAACACTAGAAGCTCCAAGGTAAGCAAGCGCTAAATAAACAAGAAGTAAACCAAGTGCTGCAATAAATCCTGCAAAGATTGTTACTTTCGCAATGCTGTTCTTATTTGTGATGCCTTTTGCTTTTAAAGCATTGATGACTACATTTCCGAATACAAGTGCTGCAAGTCCATCTAAAGTTAAATATCCGTCGATAAAACCTTTAAAAAGAGGAGCACTATATGCTTCTGTCGGTGCACCAAATTCTCCAATTGGTGTAATAAGTGCTTTGCCTACAATAATTGCAATAACAGCTAACAAAATTGGAGTTAACACTTTACCGATGCGTCCCACTAATTTCGATGGGTTTAAAGCTAAATAGAAAGTTACTGCAAAGTAAATAAGTGTAAAGATAACAAGTGGATATGATTGACCAGCTATTTCACTTGGTAAAAACGGTGCAACACTCATTTCGTAAGCAACTGTTCCTGTACGTGGAACACTTACGAATACGCCTAAACATAAATAAATTGCAGTGATAAAAACAAGTGCGAATACAGGATGTACACGTCCTGCTAATTCATTAATATCTCCCTTTAGAGCTATAACAATAACTCCTAATAAAGGCAGTCCTACACCTGTTACGATAAAGCCAAATAACGCGATCCATACATCTGTTCCAGCACCTTGTCCTAACGCTGGTGGAAAAATCATATTACCTGCACCGAAAAACAGTGCAAATAACATTAAGCTTATTGCAAACATCTCAGAAAACTTTAAAGATGATTTCATTTCTACTAACCTCCTAAACAATTGACTGATTAACAAAATATTCTGAATTAAAGTCCGTCACATATCCTCTTTCAAGCATACTTCCCCGTAAAAGAACGCAAAAAACACCCGTCCCTAACAAAGGGACGAGTGTTGAAATCGTGGTTCCACCCTTATTCTAATAAAATGAATTTATAACGAAATAAGCTCATTTTATAGCTCGTGTAAATTGATAACGGTTTTATCCGCCAAGAATTACAATGCATCATGCAGTTCACTCTTGAAGTTTAGAGGTGGTAAGTTTGTCTTTCCGTATTAGGAAGCTCACAGCCTAAGGCTTCCCTCTCTGAGAATCGTCAAAAACAACTCATGTCCTCATCATTACTTTTATGAAATATCTTGTCGAAACTTGTTGTTTTTTATTATATGGGCTATTTTCTAAAAAATCAATAGTTTTATTTTTTCTGACAAAAAAATATAGGGAGAAAACTTTTCTCCCTATAACTGCCCTATTAATATTTCTAATTCGTCAGCTGTAATGTTTCGCCATTTTCCAGATTCTAGTCCATTCAGCTCTATATTCATAATGCGTACTCGCTTTAGCTTTGTTACAGTAAACCCGAAAGCACGGCTCATTCTGCGAATTTGCCTGTTCATTCCTTGCGTTAAGACGATGCGAAATGTAGATTGATCGACTCTCGTCACTTTACATGGCTTCGTCATCCCATCTTTAATCTTTACACCACTGGACATCTCGTTAATAAACCAATCTGTAAAAGGCTTATCGACCGTAACAACATATTCCTTCTCATGCGCATGATCACCGTGCAAAATCTGGTTAGCAATAGAGCCATCATTCGTTAATAAAATAAGTCCCTCTGATGCCTTATCTAATCGCCCAACAGGAAAGATTCGCTCTGGATAATTGATATAATCAATAATATTATCTTCAATATGATCGGCTGCTGTACAAGTAATTCCGACTGGTTTATGAAAGGCGATATACACCTTTCCTTTCTCTTCTTTTTCAATAACCTGTCCATCAATCGTTACAACATCACCATCGCTCACGAGTACACCGTGCGTACAAATTTCACCGTTAATCGCGGCACGTCCTGCTTTAATAAGACGGTCTGTTTCGCGTCTTGAGCAGGATTTTACTTCGCTTATGTATTGGTTGATTTTCATGTTTTATTCCTTTTCTTATAGATTAAAAGCGTCAATCCATGGCAATATCATTATGCCAAGATTGACGCTCCTTTACTTCGCAAAAACAACTAAATAAATAACCCCAATCACCAAAAATATTCCGCAACAAGCTAACAATACTTTTGCAAGTTTGTCCATAAACATATAATGGTTTCCCCTTTTGTTTGGTTGTTTGCTATTTTAATTCGACGACTGTTACGCCTAGGCCTCCCTCGCCCATATCACCGTAGCGGTAGGTTTTCACGCCGCGATGTTTCTTCAAGTAATCTTGTACACCTTGGCGAAGCGCTCCTGTTCCTTTACCGTGAATAATTGACACACGAGGATAGCTTGCAAGCTGTGCATCGTCTAAATATTTTTCAACGCGCATCATTGCATCTTCATAACGTTCACCGCGAAGGTCTAGCTCTAACGACACGTGATAATCTCTACCCTTCACACTTGCGACTGCTTTTTTCTCAGTTTGCTTCGGTGTATTAATGTATTCCATATTGGATTCTTTCACTTTCATCTTCAGAATACCAATTTGTACGTTCCACTCTGTATCACTTACTTTTTTAAGCAATTGACCTTTTTGACCGAACGTTAACACTTTTACTTCATCACCTGGTCGTAATTGTTGTTTCGGTGCTGTATTTTTCACATTTACTTTTTGTTTCTTCACAAGCTCTGGTGCTGCCCCTTCTAGACGGCTCTTCGCTTCAATAAGCTCATGGTCTTTCACATTTACAAGCTGTGCTTTACGCAATTGACGAAGTTCATGAATAATGCCTTCTGCTTCTTTCTTCGCAGCTTCGACTTTTTCTTCCCCTTCTTTTTGCGCTTTTAATAATTTTTCATCGCGCTCATCGTTAAATTCAATAATTTGACGCTGTAATTCACGATGAAGTTTTTCAGATTGCTTACGATGTTCTTCCGCTTCTTTTCGTTCGCTCTCTGCATTTTTTTGGCTTTCTTCTAGCTTTGCAATCATATTTTCGATTTTATTCGTATCTGTACTAATATGGTTACGAGCGCGATCAATAACGCGATCAGACAAACCAAGACGCTTCGAAATTTCAAAGGCGTTACTACGTCCTGGTACACCGATTAATAATTTGTACGTTGGGCTTAATGTATTCACATCGAACTCAACGCTCGCATTAATAACTTGCTCACGATTGTATCCATATGCTTTTAATTCTGGGTAATGCGTCGTTGCAACAACGCGAGCACCACGGTTACATACTTCATCTAAAATAGAAATCGCTAGTGCAGCCCCTTCTTGCGGATCTGTCCCAGCACCTAATTCATCAAATAGGACTAAACTTTCAAAATCAGCTTTTTCTAAAATATCTACAATGTTTACCATATGAGAAGAGAATGTACTTAAATTTTGTTCAATCGATTGCTCATCACCGATATCAGCAAAGATGTTTTTAAATACACATATCTCTGATTCATCCATTACCGGAATATGAAGACCAGATTGCGCCATTAAGACACAAATACCGACTGTTTTCAGTGTAACTGTTTTACCACCTGTATTCGGTCCTGTAATAACGATTGTTGTAAAGTCTTTACCAAGCATAATGTTATTTGGCACGATAATTTCCGGATCAATAAGCGGATGGCGTGCTTGTTTTAAATCCATGTAGCGTTCATTATTTACGATTGGTTTCGTCGCTTTAATTCGCTTCGCATAAAGAGCTTTCGCAAAAATAAAATCAAGATTTGCAACTACTTCTACGTTTGATAAAACGATATCAGCTTCCACTGCTACTTCTTCCGTTAACATCATTAAAATGCGTTCTACTTCTTGTTTTTCTTTCACACGTGCTTCTTGAAGTGCGTTATTTAATTCCACGATTACTTGCGGTTCGATAAATAATGTTTGTCCAGAAGCAGATTGATCGTGAACAATACCACCATATACGCCGCGGTATTCTTGTTTTACTGGGATTACGTAACGTTCGTTACGAATCGTTACAATTGCGTCTGATAACATTTTTTGTGCGTTTGAAGAACGCGTCATGTTTTCTAATTTCTCACGAATACGGCTTTCCGCAGTACGAATTTGGTTACGAATACCACGCAATTTGTCACTTGCGCTATCGACTACTTCACCGCCGTCACCGATACAGTTTGTAATTTTCTTTTCTAAATCATATAAAGATACAATTTGCGCGACATGTCCTTCTAGAATTGGAAGCTCTACGCCATTCTCAGCCATGTCTTCAATAAATCGTTTCATCTGGCGGCTACCGTACATCGTACTTGCGATTTCGATTAACTCATGCGGACTTAACATACTTCCAATTTTCGCACGCTTAACATTTGAGCGAATATCAGAAATCCCTCCAAGTGGTACATGTCCTTTTAAACGGATAACTTTCGCTGCCTCATCCGTTGTTTCTTGCAGTTCCACAATTTCTTCAAAATCTGTGCTTGGCACTAAATTCTTCACTTTATCACGACCAAGTGAAGATGCTGTATGTTCAAGTAATTGTTCTTTTACTTTATTGTATTCTAATACACGCAACGTTCTTTCTAACATGTTGCAGGTCCCCCTTGTGTTACTTATTACGTTTAATATAGTCTAATAAACGTTCAATATCCCATGTGTTAATCACGTTATCTTTTTGAATCCAACCTTTACGTGCTGCCGCTACACCTGTTTCCATATCTTCTAACATTTCAAGTGTATGAGCATCCGTATTAATCGCTACTTTTACACCAGCATCTTGTGCTTGTTTTAATAATTTCGCACTTAAATCTAGACGGTTTGGATTTGCATTTAATTCTAAAATTGTATTTGTTTCTTTTGCGAGCTGAATTAATAAATCTGTATCTACATCATAACCCTCACGGCGCCCAAGAAGACGTCCTGTCGGATGAGCAATCATCGTGACATGCTTATTCTCAAGTGCAGTACGAAGTCGTTTCATAATCGTTTCACGGTCTTGTGAGAAGCTAGAGTGAATAGCTCCAATGACATAATCTAGTTCTGCTAATACTTCATCATCAAAATCAAGTGTCGCATCTGGTAAAATGTCCATTTCGATTCCGCGCAAAATTGTAATGTCTGGATACTTTTCATTCATACGTTCAATTTCTTTCGCTTGTTCACGAAGACGCTCTTTCGTTAAACCGTTCGCCACTTTCAAGTATTGCGAGTGATCAGTAATTGCCATAAATTTATACCCACGAGCACGACATGCTTGTACCATTTCCTCAATTGAAAAAGCACCGTCACTCCACGTTGTATGCATATGTAAATCACCCTGTATATCAGAGAACTGAATTAAGTTCGGATACTCTTTAATTAATTCAATTTCTTTTCCATCTTCACGCACTTCTGGTGGGATGAATGGAAGACCGAAATGAGCGAAGAAATCCTCTTCCGTTTCAAATGTTTTCACTTCACCTGTTTCTAAGTTTTCTACACCGTACTCACTAATTTTCTCGCCTCTATCTTTCGCAATTTGGCGCATTTTTACGTTATGGTCTTTTGATCCTGTGAAATGGTGAAGAGTTGTAATAAATTCTTCTGGTTTTACTAAGCGGAAGTCAATTGAAATATCATATTCATATTGAAGACGAACAGATACTTTCGTATCTCCACTTGCAATCACTTCAATCATATTATCAAATTGTAGTAAATGTTCACGTACTACTGCTGGCTCTGTCGTTGCAATAATGAAATCTAAGTCCTTCACTGTCTCACGAACACGGCGTAAACTACCAGCACGTGAGAAACGGATTATTTCAGCAACATTCGACAATTTCTCCTCTATTTCCCCGGCAATAGGCAATACCATCGCAATTGGTAGACGCTCTGGACGAGAGCCTACTTGATCAATTGCTTCTAATATTTTCTCTTCTGTTTTCTTACCAAATCCAGCTAAAGCTTGTACTTTATTTTCTTCACAAACAGCTTTTAACGTTTCCATATCAACAACACCAAGTTCTTTGTATAACTTGGCCACCTTCTTACCACCAAGGCCTGGTAGTTTTAATAGTGGTAATAAACTGCTTGGTACTTCTTTTTCAAGTTCTTGTAGTACTTCAGATGTTCCCGATTCTATATATTCTTGAATAACTGCTGCCGTTCCTTTTCCGATACCTGGAATCTTTGTGAAATCTTCAATTTCAGAAAGACTACGGTCATCACTTTCTAGCGCTGCCGCCGCTTTACGGAATGCAGATATTTTAAATGGATTTGCGCCCTTTAGTTCCATAAACAGGCCGATTGTCTCTAGTAATTTGATAACTTGTTTTTTATTCACTTTCATCATTGCCCCGCCTTTCTTTCATAGAAAAAAACTTCTCTTTCCGAAAAAAGAGAAGTTACACTCTGCTACCTGTCTGCCATAGTTCCTTCACCTTTTCAGAAAGAATCGGTGTATCGTCTACAATTATTTTGCTAATTGATGATTTTTGTAATGGTGTTTGTATTTGTTCAATTGGAAGAATTGATCCAACAATAATTAAGACAAACAGAATGATATACACTTCTAAAAAGCCAAGAAGTGCCCCAGCAACCGCATTGACTTGCTTTAAAACTGGGATTTCTGCAAACATATTCAGTAAATTACCAAGTAGTGAAAGTGCGATTTTTGTAATAATAAATAATACGATAAACGCAATTGCTTGATAGAAGACACCCTCAATATTATTCGCATCTATCCATTCTGGAACAGAAACATTCTTATCAAATGGATACGGAATAATTTTCGCAAGTGCTGGCGCTAAATCTTTACAATACCAGTATGCAACGAGGTATGCGATAATAAAGCTTGTTAACTTTACAAGTTGCAAAATAAATCCTCTGCGTAAACCGAGGAAGAATCCCATAACAAGCAATAAAATGATAATAATATCAATCATGTTTATTCAATTCCTTTTTGTGTCATACTTTCTTTCAATTTCTCATGTTCTTCTTTTAATTTTATGTAATCGTGTATGACGTTTACCGCCGTCAATACCGCTAGTCTACTCGTATCAAGCGAAGGATTCTTGGCATTGAGTTCGCGCATTTTATCATCCACAATCGCTGCTACCATGCGGATATGACTTGTACTTTCATCGCCAACAACTGAATATTGTTGACCATATATTTCTACATTAATTCGACTTTTATTTCCCTTTTGTTGTGACAACTCACCGGCCTCCAATCACGTACAGAATCCTAAAGTTTATCATACCATGAACCATCATAATATGGAAACAGAAAGAACAATCCGATATGATAAAAATAACAACATAAAAAAGGAGCGACCATTTTGTCAAATTCTATCGTAATACAAACAAGTTCTACAGTAATTGAAGACATGAAACAACAATACAAACAAGCACTTAGCCCCAAAATTCCGCAAGGCGGTATCTTTATGGCAAAAGTTCCATCTTGCACAATTACAGCTTATAAATCAGGGAAAGTGATGTTTCAAGGTGGACGTGCTGAAGCAGAAGCTTCTCGTTGGCAAACCGTCTCTCAAACACCAAAATCAGCTGTAAAAAAATCGGTCAATTCACATCGTTATGCGCCGCCCGCTTCCATCGGCACAATGTCTATTCTAGGATCAGACGAAGTAGGTACTGGTGATTATTTCGGACCGATGACAGTAGTTGCTGTATATGTGGATGCGAAGCAAATTCCACTTTTAAAAGAACTCGGTGTAAAAGACTCCAAAAACTTAAATGATGCTCAAATTGCTGAGATTGCAAAACAACTCCTTCACGTTGTTCCTTACAGCTCCCTCGTTCTTCATAATGAAAAATATAACGAGCTATTTGATAAAGGAAACAACCAAGGTAAACTAAAAGCTTTACTACATAACAAAGCAATTACAAACTTACTAGCGAAAATAGCACCTACCAAACCAGAAGGCATCTTAATCGACCAATTTACACAGCCTGATACATACTATAAATATTTAGCGAAACAAAAACAGGTACAACGTGAAGATGTTTACTTCGCTACAAAAGGAGAAAGTGTCCATTTAGCAGTAGCTGCTGCTTCCATTTTAGCTCGTTACTCATTCGTAAAACAATTTGATGAACTAAGCAAAAAAGCTGGTATGCCACTTCCAAAAGGTGCTGGTAAACAAGTTGATATTGCCGCTGCTAAATTAATTCAAAAAGTCGGTAAAGAAAGACTACCTGAGTTTGTGAAAGTGCATTTTGCTAATACAGAGAAGGCGTTTCGGTTACTGAAAAAATAACTACTTTTTAGTATCGACAGGATATGGATGAACTAAACAAGGCGAAAAGAATTGCGTTCTTTTCGCCTTTTATGGATGATATAACAACCTAGAAATTATCCTTTATTTCATCATAGCACTCAAAAATGTAAAAAATCCCATTTTTGTTATAATCAATAGTAAAAACCTCTTATTTTTGTTATAATCTAAATATACAGAATATAACTAACCCAAGGAGAGGTTCCTATTGCTACTTCTACAAATGATTCTAAATATTTTACTAGGGGATCCACATGAACGCCAATTCAAAATTAGAGAAAACATTCAGCTACTAAGTGAACAACGAGAATTCAACAATTTAATAGAGCGCTATGGTCGATCTTTTTTATTAAACTTTCGGATTCGAAAATTTATCGGGAAACACGATGCCCACTTGTTAATTCGAAATCCAGTCAAGCTACAATACTTCTGTGAAGAACTTGAATTTATAATTAAAAGAAGAGGATTGTTTAAATAAGGAGAGAATTCATATGAACTCTGAAAAGGTTAAAAAGTTATTATATGTTTTCGTACACCTCGTAGGCCCGCTTTCTTACCTCATTATCTCTACCATTTGGGGAGCTTTTTTCACTTCCAAATCTACATTCGAAAATATATCTGATAATCTTTGTGTGATGGCCATCTATTACGTATTTATAAGCTTACTGTGGTTTTTCTATTTAGGTCGATTAGACAAAGACGTGGATAAGATTACACAAGAGATTCATAACAACAAGATGTAATACATATAAAAAAGGAGAGCCGCCAAGACTCTCCTTTTTGTGTTAACTTCGTTTCTGCTTCTTATTTGATGAAGGTACTTTATAAGAACCCGTTTCATGCGTAGTCGTTCCTTGTCCTTCCACTTCAGGAGAACCTAAGCTTGATCTAGAATGGTCTGTTTTCACTTTCTTACTCATTACAATCACCCCCAAGATTACTTTTCACTTAAGAGTAAAAAACTATTCAGCATAACCATCTGAACATATACTGGCTACTCTTTTATCCTCCTGTCTGTTTTTCACTAATGTCCCATAGACGTTTTGCGGCATCCTTATCCAAGGCAGCTTCAGACATTTTTCCTATTTGCTTATCGGCATAGTAATAACCACTATGATCAGTAAATTCACTTGATTCTGCTAGCCATATTAGAGTTTCAGCACCTTTCTCGGGTGTACGAGAGAAAGGTTTCATTGCTGCCATAGTTAAGCGAGCAACTAGACCATTGTCCTGGTTGAAATTCGTAGCCACTAGCCCTGGATCGAAGCTGTATGCACTAACACCCGTCCCCTCCAACCGCTTTGCCAATTCAGCGGTAAATAAAATATTTGCTAGTTTTGATTGCGCATAACGCATTGTAGGACCACCCATGAATTTCTTAACACCACGATACAGTTGTTCTGCATCTAGATCACCGAAATCAATTCCCTTTTTAGCCATTTTGTGACCGTGGGATGCAGTGGTAATGACACGAGCAGGAGCACTTTCTTTTAAACGCTCCAACAACAAATCTGTGAGTAAGAATGGACCTAAATGGTTTACCGCCCAAGTCATCTCCAAACCGTCCTCCGTAAGCTGCCTTGTTTGAAATAAAGCACCAGCATTATTCACTAATATATCTATTCTCGGACACCTTTCTAAAATATCAGTAGCTACCCGGCGTATAGATTGTTGGGAAGCCATATCAGCTAAAAATAGATCTATCATCACATCCCCATTCGTTACATCCTTAATTTGAGCAATAGCAGCATTCGCTTTTTCCTCGTTACGTGCAATGATTCCTAGCTTGGCACCGCGCTCCGCAAATGCCTTAGCTGCCGCTAATCCAATACCACTTGTTGCACCAGTGATTACTATATACTTGTCACGCAATGTCCACTTTGTATGACTTGGAATTTCCCCCATTGTACAAAAACCCCTTCCCTTGCCCATAAATATTTCATTCGTTTTACTATATGTGAGATATGAACGAACCTATGAACAACATTTTTCCAAACAAAAAAAGCGAGAGCAGTTGCTCTCGCTTTTTTCTATCTTAAAACTCAGAAGAACCTGGAGTTCTTGGGAATGGAATTACGTCACGGATGTTAGCCATACCAGTGATGTACATTAGGAAGCGCTCGAAGCCTAGACCGAATCCAGCGTGTTTTGTACCGCCGTATTTTCTAAGTTCTAAGTACCACCAGTAGTCCTCTTCGTTCATACCTAATTCTTTAATTCTGTCTACTAAAACGTCCATTCTTTCTTCACGTTGGCTACCGCCGATTAATTCGCCGATGCCAGGAACTAGAAGGTCAGTAGCTGCTACTGTTTTACCATCTTCGTTCATACGCATGTAGAATGCTTTAATGTCTTTCGGATAGTCAGTTACGAATACAGGGCGTTTGAAGATTTCTTCTGATAAGTATCTTTCGTGCTCTGTTTGTAAGTCAATACCCCATTCTACTGGGTATTTAAATTCAGCACCTGATTCTTGAAGTACTTTAATTGCTTCTGTATAAGTGATGCGACCGAAGTCAGAGTTGATCACGTTGTTCATGCGCTCTAGAACTGTTTTATCAACGAAGCTGTTGAAGAAGTCCATTTCTTCTGGTGCATGCTCTAGTACGTATTTCATTGCATATTTCAGCATATCTTCTGTAAGATCCATTACATCACCTAATTCAGCGAATGCAATCTCAGGCTCAACCATCCAGAACTCCGCTGCGTGGCGAGTTGTGTTTGAGTTTTCTGCACGGAATGTAGGTCCGAATGTGTACACATCACGGAACGCTAACGCATAAGCTTCAGCATTCAGCTGTCCACTTACTGTTAAGTTTGTTTCTTTGCCGAAGAAGTCTTGTGATTCGTCAACTTGTCCGTCTTCACCTTTTGGTACGTTGTTTAAGTCTTGCGTTGTTACGCGGAACATTTCGCCTGCACCTTCTGTATCACTACCAGTGATGATTGGTGTATGAACATGTACGAATCCACGCTCTTGGAAGAATTGGTGAATTGCAAATGCTGCGATAGAACGCACACGGAATGTTGCAGAGAATGCGTTTGTTCTTGGACGTAAGTGAGCGATTGTACGTAAGTATTCAAACGTGTGACGCTTCTTTTGAAGTGGGTAATCAGAATCTGATAAGCCCTCGATATCAATTTTTTCTGCTTTAATTTCAAATGGTTGCTTCGCTCCAGGTGTTGCAATTACTTTACCTTCTACTTTAACTGAAGAGCTTAGTGGAAGCTTTGCAATTTCTTTGAAGTTCTCTAATTCTGTATCGAAAACGATTTGAACACCTTTGAAGAAGCTACCGTCGTTTAATTCGATGAAACCAAATGCTTTTGAATCACGTAAGTTACGAATCCAACCCGATACTTGTACTGTTTGATCTGCGTATTTATCTGTATCTCTATACAGACTTTTTACTAATGTGTTTTCCATAGTAAAATTCTCCTTTACTCATATATTTAAATACAAAAAAACCTTTCATCCATAAAGGGACGAAAGGTTAAACTTCGCGGTACCACCCAATTTGTCATAAAGACCAACTTTAACTCGTATGTAATACATACTTCCCAGTTTGTAACAGGCCGGATTCCCGTCTAAGTCTACTCTTGAATACAAGTTTCAATTTCGGTTAGCAACTCCAAGGTGTTCTTCACATATACCGCCTCATCAGGCTCTCACCGCCCCTGACTCGCTTTGGATTATAGTATATACTACTTTTCCTTATCATCGTCTTTCGTTTTGTTAAACTAAAATTAATGTACTACATTCGAGAGAAAGATGCAAGATGCCTTGATATATATCGGCAATTTTTGCAATTTATCGATCGTAACTTCAAATTTATCAGCGATTCGACATAGAATATCGATTTACCGACATCTTTCAACAACCATTCTAATAAAAAAACTGCCGGGAAAATTCCGGCAGCTGTTTTTATTACTTACGTAACTCCGCACCAAATTTCTCTTCTACCGCTGTTAATACACGGCTATGTGCTTCTGTTACTTCTTCGTCTGTTAATGTACGTTCTGCATCGAAGTAGTTCATAGAGAATGCAAGTGATTTCTTGCCTTCTTCCATTTTTTCACCTTCGTATAAGTCGAATAGTGTTACTTCTTTTAGAAGTTCTCCGCCAGCTTCAGCAATGACTTGCTTCATTTCACCAGCTTTTGTTTCTGCTGTTACTACAACAGCCATATCACGTGTCATAGATGGGAAACGTGGAATTGCTAAGTAGTAAGTTTCCTCAGCGTCTGCACCGAATACTTTTGCAAGAGATAATTCGAATACGAATGTATTTTTCACATCTAATTGTTTTTCTGTTTCCGGGTGCAATTGACCGATGAATCCGATTGCTTCACCATCTAATACGATGTCAGCTGTACGGCCTGGGTGCATACCTTCACGTTTTGCTGGTGCATAAGTGATTTGGTTTGCAACGCCAAGTACGTCGAATAATCCTTCTAATACACCTTTAACAACGAAGAAGTCTACAACTTTCTTCTCACCTTGCCATGCATGGTGAAGAGCAAGACCTGTCATAACACCTGCAAGATGTTGTTCTTCTTTCGGAAGTTCTCCTGCTTCTGTTGGTAAGAAGATAGAACCTACTTCATATAAAGCAACGCTATCGTTTTTACGTGCAACATTGTATGAAACTGCTTCTAACAATTGTGGTACTAAGCTTAAACGAAGTTGGCTACGCTCTTCGCTCATTGGAAGCGCAAGATTTACAGGAGCTTTTTCGTTTGGTTCAACCATGTATTGTTTCGCTTTGTCAGCACTTGTTAATGAATATGTGATTGCTTCATATAAACCAGCACCTTCTAGGAAACGGCGTACTTTACGACGTTTCGTTTGTGCTGATGTTAATTTACCACGTGTCATTGTTCCAGATGGTAATGTAACTGGAATGTGATCATAACCATACAGACGACCTACTTCTTCTACTAAGTCTTCTGAAATTGTAATGTCAGGACGACGTGCCGGTACATTCACATGGAATGTTCCTTCTACTTCTGTGAATGGGAATTTTAAGTTTGTGAACATTGTACCCATTTCGCTCGCAGCAATATCTGTACCTAATACACGGTTTACTTTTTCAGCTGTAACAGATACTGTACGTTCTTGTACTTGTAAGTTATCAGCTTCTACTACACCTTCAAGTGCTTCTCCGCCAGCGTATTTTGCCATTAAAGCAGCTGCGTGTTGAATCGCTTCAAATGTACGTGTTGGGTCGATTCCTTTTTCAAAACGTGCACTTGATTCGCTACGAAGACCTAAGTCTTTTGATGTACGGCGCACTGTTTGACCTGCAAAGTATGCAGACTCAATTAGAACGTTTACTGTCTCGCTATCAACTTCAGAATCCGCCCCGCCCATTACACCAGCAACAGCTAAAGCTTTTTCACCGTTTGTAATAACAAGGTGGTGGCTTTGTAATTTACGCTCTTGATCATCTAATGTTTGAATCTTTTCGTCTTCTTTAGCTAGACGAACAACGATTTCTTTTGAACCTAATTTATCGTAATCGAATGCATGTAACGGTTGACCGTATTCCATTAAAATGTAGTTTGTAATATCAACTACATTACTAATTGGACGAATGCCAGCTGCCATAAGGCGAGTTTGCATCCACATTGGTGATGGACCAATCTTTACGTTCTTCACCATTTTTGCAATGTATAACGGGTTTTCTTCTTTTGCTTCTACACTTACAGAAATGTAATCAGCTGTTTTTTCTGCTGATTCTTGTAAGTTGATAGCTGGAAGTTTTACTTCACGGCCGTAAATAGCAGCTACTTCATATGCAACACCTAACATGTTTAAGCAATCTGCACGGTTTGGTGTTAAACCAAGCTCAAGCACTTCATCATGTAAGTTTAAAATTTCAAGTGCATCTGCACCAACTTCAGCATCACTTGGGAAGATGAAGATACCGTCTGCATATTCTTTCGCAACGAATTTCCCATCAATACCAAGCTCTTGAAGAGCACAAACCATACCGTGAGAAGCTTCCCCGCGTAGTTTTGCTTTTTTAATTTTGAAGTTACCAGGAAGTACAGCGCCAACTTTTGCAACTGGTACTTTTAAACCTTTTGCAATGTTAGCAGCTCCACAAATAATTTGAACTGGCTCTTCTTCACCAATATCGATTAAGCATTTGCTTAATTTATCAGCTTCTGGGTGTTTTTCACATTCTAATACGTGACCAACTACAACACCTTTTACACCTTTATTTAATACTTCAACACCCTCTACTTCAATACCACTTTTCGTGATTTTATCTGCTAGTTCTTGTGCTGTTACATCTTTAATATCTACATACTCTTGTAACCAACGATATGATACGAACATATTTATCCTCTCCTTCCCTTACGCTCGTTTGAACTGTTGTAAGAAACGTACATCATTTGTATAGAAATGACGAATGTCATCTACGCCGTATTTCAACATTGCGATACGCTCTGCGCCCATACCGAATGCGAAACCTTGATATTCTTTTGAATCATAACCAGCCATTTCAAGTACGTTCGGATGAACCATACCTGCGCCTAAAATTTCAATCCAGCCAGTCCCTTTACAAGTACCGCAACCTTTACCGTGACACATCATACAAGAAATATCCATCTCTACAGATGGCTCTGTGAATGGGAAGAAACTTGGACGAAGACGGATTTCACGATCTTCACCGAACATCTTTTTCACGAATACTTGCAGTGTACCTTTTAAGTCACTCATGCGAATGTTTTTATCAATTACAAGACCTTCGATTTGCATGAACTGGTGTGAATGCGTCGCATCATCGTCATCGCGGCGATACACTTTACCAGGACAAATAATTTTAATCGGTCCTTTTTCTGCATTCTTTTCCATCGTACGTGCTTGCACAGAAGATGTATGTGTACGTAGTAACGTTTCTTCTGTAATGTAGAATGTATCTTGCATATCACGCGCTGGGTGATCTTTCGGTAAGTTTAATGCTTCGAAGTTATAGTAGTCTTTTTCTACTTCTGTTCCTTCAGCTACTTCATAACCCATACCGATGAATACATCTTCAATTTGTTCAACAACTGCTGTTAACGGATGGTGACAACCTGTTTCAACAGGACGACCTGGCAGTGTAACATCAATTGTTTCAGTAGCTAATTTCGCCTCAATTACTGCTTTTTCTAAGTTGCCAATTTTGTCTTCTAGACGCGTTTGAATCGCTTCACGTACTTCATTTACTAATGCTCCCATACGTGGACGCTCTTCTGCTGATAATTTTCCCATGCCGCGTAATACTTCTGTAATTGGACCTTTTTTCCCTAAATACGCTACGCGTACGTCGTTTAAGCCCTTTAGCTCTTTCGCTTCTTCAATAAGCTCTAACGCTTTTTGCTTTAGCTCTTTTAAACGTGCTTCCATTTGGAACCCTCCTAATTTTAAAAATAAAAAAACCTCGCTCCCAAAAAGGGACGAGGTAAATTCGCGGTACCACCCTAAATTGACAGAACAAGTCTGCCCACTCATTAGTTATAACGATCAATTCTGACCGGAACGCCTTTACATATAAATGGTCCTGGCGCCAACTCCAGAGGTGAATTCACTTCCATCTACCATAAGAATGCTTTCAGTCTACGGCACTCTCTCCCTATATGGCGATTTTGTAAGCTACTCTTCTCTATCAACGTTTTTCGTTATTTAACTTTTATTGTATGTTCATTACGAACATATACTTCAACTTATTATAAGAAGTTTTTTATTTGTTCGCAACTGGGCTTTGTAAATAATACGTTAAAATCCCTGCTGCAACCGCAACATTTAATGATTCTGCCCCTCCGTAAATCGGAATATACAAGTTTTGATCCGTTTTCGCAAGAATTTCTTGGCGTACGCCACTTCCTTCATTTCCTACAATTAATGCAAAACTTCCAGCCGGGGTTACTTCACCAAATGGAACTCCATTTTCAAGAGCCGTTCCATATACAGGGACGTTATTTTCTTTTAACTTGTCTACCCATTCTTCTAAGTTCCCTTTTACAACCGGTAAATGGAAAATAGAACCCTGTGTAGAGCGTAGTACTTTACTATTATAAACATCAACGCACCCTTCTCCAAGCACAACGGCATGAATACCAGCTGCATCAGCTGTACGAATAATCGTTCCCAAATTACCTGGGTCTTGAAGGCCGTCTAATAAAAGAAATTTCCCATCAGTAAGAGCTACTTCTTTCTCATGTTTCTCACAAACAGCAAATACGCCTTGCGTTGTTTCTGTTTCGCGAAGTACTTTTACAATTGCTTCAGGCACAATATACATTTCAACATCATTAACTGTCCAATCTTTCGGAAGATCTGTCTGATCTGAAACGATAAGTTCTGTTACAACTCCTGCCTTTAACGCTTCCTCTACTAAATGGAATCCTTCTACAAAAAATAAACCTTTGTTATCGCGCTCTTTTTTCGTCTGCAGCTTTTTCCACTGCTTCACACGCGGGTTTTGTACTGAATCAATGTTTTTCATAATATGTATTTCCCTCTCTTCTTGTCTTATCATTATAGCCTATTTTTCATACATATTTACATTAAAAAGAACAAAAACTAACGTCAGTTTCAATTCTGAAGAAGAGGTGAAGATAATGAGTTTTAATTTACGCGGCGCTGTATTAGCGAATGTATCTGGAAATTCACAAGACCAATTACAAGAAACGATTGTCGATGCAATTCAAAGCGGTGAAGAAAAAATGCTTCCAGGTCTTGGCGTTTTATTCGAAGTCATTTGGAAAAATGCTGATGAAAATGAAAAACACGAAATGTTAGGAACACTGGAGCAAGGATTAAAAAAATAAACAATAAAAGGTCACCTTAGAAAAAAAACTAAGGTGACCTTTTATGTCTATAAAATTTTTCTTCTCCTAAACATTTCTACTTTACTAACGCTGATTGATGGAGTACAATGTTCAAAATACATTTAAACCGATCGATTTTCTTCATATACATCATTAGATAAAGTGAAACTTTAATCAGTGGGGTTTTGTTCATCCCCACTGATTATTAGTTGAACCAATCGGGCTTTTACGGGCAGTCGATCTCCTACCTAACTTCCTCGCATTCGCCAAATTTTGAGGTGGGAGTCTTACTGCCCGTTAAATCGGGATAAAAGGAGTGAATGTTTTATGCACCGTATTACGCTTGAACAAGTTTTTAAACATCACATTACACAAAAATATGTAAACCGTTCTGGAATGGTCCACGCGATTGCTGTCGCTTACCATGCGTTTCACTTAGCCAAAAAGCATCACGCCTCAGTCGATGCTGCAACAAAGGCTGGCTTCCTTCATGATATCGGACATCATACGTGGTACACAGGCGGCGAATGGGACTATGACTTGTATAAAAAGAATGATATACATGCGATTAAAGGGGCAGAAAGATCTCATAAATTGCTTATTAGATTAGGAGAACATCCGAAACTAGCAAAAGAAATTTCTGTTGCAATTCTTCTGCACACTGATTCTTTCCTACTAGAACAAACACTTGAAAGAACACCTCTACAAAACGTTATTAAGTGGGCGGATGAAGCCGATGAAGAACCCGGTGGCGCACATCATTATAGAACGATTTCTTATGAAAAAGCATTGAAAGCAATTCAGCAATTAGACCGATTGGTAGAGCGTGAATTACAAATAGAGCAAAAGAAATCGAATGACAAGGCAGAACATAGTTATCAATGAGAAAGAGGCATCACTATAGGGTGATACCTCTTTTATTATTTTCCCCTAAAAAAACACACGGAATATTTCAAATTTAAACCTTGTATGTAATATTTAAACGTAACATTCCAAATTCAAATCAACTATAATTTTATATATAAATATAAAGAGGTGATTTGAACATATGCAACCCGCTACACAAATTCCACACGAACAGAAAAACTCCATGTCATGGTTACAATTTCTTGGAGTTTTATTCATTCTCTTTCCGTGTCTCTCATTAATAAATATACTCTTTACATTTTTACCTATTGAGTTATACGGATACATTAACCCAGATACAAATAAACCCTTGCTTGAATCTATAGAAAATGTAAGTTATGAATTAGTTGCCCTACTTTTACTAATCGTATATATCATGAAATATAAACCACTGAAAGAACTAGTATTACCTATATTCGATTTTCGAGTTTTAAAATCTTTTCAGATGTACATCTATGTTCTCATTTATTATGTACTCACCCTGTTTGTAGATATGTTTGTACTAGATAAATTATTCCCTTCATCCGTACAAGAACAGTCTGATGCATTACAACTTTCAACACTAGAGCACTATCCACTTCTCTTACTTCTAGCTGGTGGGATTTTTGCACCTATTTTTGAAGAGCTTGTGTGCAGAGGTATTCTTCTTCGTTTTTTCGAAGAGAAGTTTACCTTTTGGCCAGCTGTAATTCTCTCAAGTTTAATTTTCGGTATTGCTCATACGTACTCTGTGGGAATTATGGTTAGCGCATTTATGACGGGAATATTTGCCTGTTTATTGTACAAACAAACTAAATCTATTATTCCAGCTATACTATTACATATTTTGACTAATATAATCGCCTTTTCAACGTAAAAAAGAGGTATCATCACGATACCTCTCTTTACTCTTTTATCACAACTTCAAACTCTTCTTCCATCACACTATCCCCTAGCTTTTCAAAGAGCCAATAACACATCATCCATACATTCCTATCAAATTATACATATTCATTAATAATATCCAAAATAAACCTCATATAGTAAAATATAACTGATTACATAGAAGGAGATTATATATGTTGAGCTTACTTTGGGTTGTTTATATGCCACTTCTTGTTTTATGCGGATTTTTCGGTGGTATTTTTTTAATTATTACTAGCATTAAACATCGTAAATTATTTGTTGGTTTAATGGGACTACTTAGCTTCTCCTTTATCACGCTACCTTTTGTTTTTTGGAGCATGGGGGTGAATAGCGATACAATCCTCCCTATTTCAACTACTTTATATTGGATACTGTTTTCTTTAACTGGATTATTGGCAGGATTAAGTGGATTACAAGCAAAAATTAAAGGTATACGTAACATGGGATTCATTATTTTTATCACTGGAATATTAGGGGTTATCTTCTGGGAACTCATGTCTATAGGTGATTCATTCTATATCTAATATTTTTTAGACAGCCACAAATCGGAGGTACTACAGAAGTGTTTGGAATATTAACTTGGACTATTTTGGCTCTTACTTTGATGTTATGCGAATTCATCGTGGGCATTTTTTTAATTGTTGCTGGAATTAAATATCGAAATTTTTTTACATTCATAGCAGGATTGATTTGCATATTGCTTATCGTTGTTCCTATCATTTGTATAGGCTATGGAATAGACATAGAGCAGATGATCCCAATTTCAGGAACTTTATATTGGTGTCTCTTCTCTTTAGCTGGACTATTAGCTATTATAAGCGGAAGACAAATATCAAGTATTCGTTCTATGGGGACGATTTTGTTTATAACAGGATTATGCTCTGTGAGTGGTTATCACCTTTTATATCTCACTCTTTAAAAAGATAAAAAAGCAGGGAAATTAATTCCCTGCTTTTCTATTTCGTTTATTGCCTGATGGTAAGAAGAACGATAACACCCAAGCAATACCGGCTAATATTGTTGCAATTAAGAAGGCATCGTTAATACCGTTAATTGCAGATAGCTTTGAAATTTGTCCGAATAATAGTTGCGTGCTCATCGCATCTCCTGCTTGAGCTGATCCGGCTAATGCCGCTAAGCTTTGGCCCATACCGTGTACTTTATCAACTAAAATTGGGTTTGATGTTGTTAACATGTTGCCGTAATCCGCTACGTGAGCAGTCGTTTGTTGCGTCATAAGTGTGATTAATATCGCTGTTCCAATTGAACCAGCTACTTGTCTTGACGTATTTTGCGTTGCTGTACCGTGAGAAATTAATTTCATCGGCAGTGCGTTCATACCAGCTGTCATAATTGGCATCATAATGAATGACATACCAATTGAGCGTATAATATAATCCGTCATAATAACGCTATACGGTGTATCCATCGATAACGTTGTAAATTTATATGTCGCAAATGTTGTAATGGCTAATCCGACAATTGCTAACGGACGAATACCATACTTATCAAATAGTTTACCTGCAACTGGTCCCATAATTCCCATAATTAATGATCCTGGAAGAAGTAATAAACCAGATTCCATTGGCGTAAAGCCGCGAATATTTTGCAGATATACAGGAAGTAATAACATACCTCCGAATAAGGCCATCGTTACAATCGCGTTAATTACTAATGTGAAAGTGAACGTCGGATATTTAAATACTTGTAAATCAAGCATTTTATTGTCCGTTGTTAACTCTCTCCAAATAAATACTGCTAAACCAATGACACCGATGATCATTGTTATAACAACTTCTGCACTAGTCCAGCCATTATTTCCAGCTTCACTAAATCCGTACAATAAGCTTCCTAGTCCAATACTTGAACTAATAACACCAAATACATCTAACTTTGTTTTAGACACCGGCTGTGCTAGTGTGAAGAATTTTAAAGATAAGAACGTAATAATTAAACCAATCACAAACATACCGTAGAACATTAAGTTCCAGCTATAATTTTCAATTACCCAACCTGTTATAGTTGGTCCGATAGCTGGTGCTAAAATCATCGCTACCCCTAGTAACCCCATCGCTGCTCCGCGTTTATGAGGCGGGAATAATGTCATGAAGATATTCATACCAACTGGCATTAAAATACCTGCACCGACCGCTTGAATAATGCGGCCCGTCATCATCATTGTAAAGTTACCTGATGTAGCACAAATGATAGATCCTACCGTGAAAAATAACATTGCCGCTACGAATAATTTACGATACGTAAATCGTGAAACTAAAAAGGCACTAATCGGCACTAAAATTCCGTTTACAAGCATGAAGCCTGTAATTAACCATTGGGCCGTTGAAGTTGATACGTTAAATTCGTTCATTAACGGAGGCAATGCAACATTAATGATCGTTTGATTTAAAATAGAAATGAACATACCGAGAATTAATACAGTTACAACTGCCTTTACATTCACATTCTCTACCGACAATTGTCTCTTCAGCATTTCTTTTTCCTGTTTTACTTGCTCTTGCTTCCCTGTTTCTAATTCCACTACGTTAGAAGCTTCTGTTTCTTGTTTTTGTTCAATTTCTTTCTCTTCTGTTTCTAACTTACTTACTTCTATTTTACTTACGGCTGGGACTTGTTCTTCTCCCACGTTCGTTTTTTTCTTTCGTAAAAGACGATTTACAAGGAAGAAGACGATTATACAAAATAGTGCATATCCTACAATTGCAATTGAGGACATCTCATCTCCCCCTTACTTATGAATACGAACTGACACATTCATTCCAGGAACAATATTTACTGATTTACTATGGTCTAAAGAAATTTTAACTGGTACAACTTGCTTTACTTTCGTATAGTTCGCTGTTGCGTTACTTGATGGTAACATTGAGAATGTATTTGCTGTTGTTAATCCAACTTGTTCTACTTTTCCTGTTAACGTTGTATCTGGGTATGCATCTACATACACATCTACTGTTTGGCCTTTTTGAACATCATCAATAGTTGTTTCTTCAATGTTTGCTGTTACCCATAAGTTATTCATATCAAATGCGTAAGCAATTGGGCTACCCGCTCCAACGAACGCATTTGTTGTTGCGTTTGATTGTACAACTGTTGCATTTTGCGGAATCGTTACGTCTACTGTTTGCTCACCATTTGCTCCTGCTACAGTAACAGCACCTAATTTATCGTTCTCATTGTAGTTTTTTCCTACTTCTGCTTTCCAGTCAGTTAATTTACCCGCTACTGGTGATGCAATTGGAATTACCTTCCCGTCAATTTTTGCATTGTCTGTTTTTAAATAGTTTTCCGTTTGATTGTAATAGTAATAACCGCCGATACCGCCGCCAACTAATACAATTAATGTGATAATGTTGATAATTATCATTCTTCGAAACTGATTCATTGCATTCCTCTCCTTATATCGCATATAATTTTTTTCTAAACTATTTACATCCTTAGTGTTTATATTGTTTAATTGTTAATTATATTAACCTTTAAACAAAAAAAGCACACCTTTTACGACGCAAACTATGTTTTGTCTGCATCCTAGCGGTGCTGATTTCTAAAGGACTATCGTTTATAATTATAAATAATTATCCCGAATCTACAACCAACAATTTAAACCTATATGTTGTTTAAACAACATTACACTACGCATGTGTTGTTTAAGTTAAAAAAATTAAACGAGGTGAAGTAAAAATGTCTATTAAAAATACAAATGATCCACGTGTAAAACGAACAAGACAACTCATACAGGATGCTTTTGTCGCTTTAGTAGGCGAAAAGGGCTTTGAAAATGTAACTGTGCAACATATCGCGGAACGTGCTCCTGTAAATCGCGCTACATTTTATAGCCATTACCATGATAAATATGATTTACTAGAAAAAAGCATAGAAGAAATGTTAGAAAAACTAACTGAAGTAATTAAACCACAAAAACGAAATAAAGAAGATTTTCAGCTCACATTTGATTCACCACATCCAACCTTTTTAGCTTTGTTTGAACATATAGCAGAAAATGTAAACTTCTATAACGTTATGCTTGGTGATAAAGCCGCTGGAAATTACTCTTATAAAATGATGAAAACAGTCCAAACACATTTAACATTAAGCTTATCTATTTCACAGCCTGATGATGAAGAACTCATGGTTCCTCGTGACATTCTTATTAGTTATGTTACAGGGGCTCATATCGGAATGATTATGTCCTGGTTAAAAAGAGGCATGATTTATACCCCACATTTCATGGCAATGCAATTAACTCGCTTAATTATTTTAGGAGCCCATACTGCAGCAGGATTAGAAAGACCATTTTAAAAATGAAAAAAGCGAAGGAAATTACCCTTCGCTTTTTTCTATTAATTAAATGTAATGTTATGTACAGCCTCTTTATCAAGACGTTTAATAACTTCTACAATTAACTTCACT
The DNA here is from genome assembly GCF_016892495.1 of Bacillus sp. RIT 809. Classification (NCBI taxonomy): domain Bacteria; kingdom Bacillati; phylum Bacillota; class Bacilli; order Caryophanales; family Bacillaceae; genus Bacillus; species Bacillus sp. RIT 809. The sequence continues at coordinate 134,361 of NZ_JAFEMR010000005.1, forward strand.
GCGTTTTCATAATCATCACGATGTAACATCGCTGCATGAGAATGAATGTAGCGTGTCGCAATCGTAATTGCCATAGACGGAATACCATTTACAGAAATGTGAATTGCTCCTGCATCCGTTCCCCCGCCCGCTACAGAATCATACTGATATGGAATTTGTAATTCATCAGCAACATCAACAACGAAATCACGTAAACCTGTATGACCAATAACAGAAGCATCATATAGAATGATCTGCGGTCCATCACCCATTTTACTTTGTGCTTCTTTTGCTGTTACACCTGGTGTATCCCCAGCAATACCAACATCTACAGCGAATGCGATATCTGGCTTAATATAGTTTGCAGATGTTTTCGCACCACGAAGACCAACTTCTTCTTGTACAGTCCCAACGCCGTATACAACGTTTGGATGCTTTTCATCTTTTAATTGTTTTAATACGTCAATTGCAATTGCACAACCAATTCGGTTATCCCATGCTTTTGCAAGTAACATCTTTTCATTCTTCATCACTTGGAATTCGAAGTACGGTACAACTTGATCTCCTGGTCTTACGCCCCACTCCATCGCTTCTTCTTGGCTAGAAGCACCAATATCGATGAACATATCTTTAATGTCAACTGGTTTTTTACGAGCTTCTGGAGGTAAAATGTGCGGTGGTTTTGAACCAATTACACCTGTTACATCTCCTTTACGCGTTACAATCGTTACGCGCTGTGCAAGCATAACTTGCGACCACCAGCCACCAACCGTTTGGAAACGAAGGAAGCCTTTGTCATCAATTTGCGTAATCATAAAGCCAACTTCATCTAAATGACCTGCAACCATAATTTTTGGGCCGTTTTCTTCCCCAACTTTTTTCGCAACTAAACTTCCTAAATTATCAGTAGAAAGTTCATCTGCAAACGGCTCAATATATTTCTTCATTACTTCACGTGGTTCACGCTCGTTACCCGCAATACCGCGTGCGTCTGTTAATTCTTTTAGCATTGTCAATGTCTCGTCTAATTTTATCATTGCCAACACCCTCCTTTTTCTTCAGTCACTTTATTATACAAAAGGAAATTGAAATATTCAAAAATTAAATTAGTATCCTTGTGTTTGACGCTGATGATTTACTTCATTTTTATCTAAATATGCTTTTTCAATTTCTTCTTGTTCAAATTCAAGCGCTTGTCCAAGGCGAAGATAGCTTGTAAATAGTTCAATATAATTCGTGATAGAAGGTTGATCTGTAAAACGAATTACTTTCGCATATGTGTCTAAGAAAATTTCCACTTGTGTTTTATTCGTTTGCGCACATTTATAGAATAAGAAGTTTTTATCAATTCCTAAATCGATTCCGATTGATAAAATAAAATGTAAACCATCTACGTATTCTTCTAATATTACTTCACGTTCTGACGCTGGTTTATTGCTCCAATATTTAAAACAACGTGTTTCATTTGCAAGTTCTCCAATTTCTACAAGAAGAGCTAACATTTTTTCTTTTAACAATTTCTTCGGTTGTAAGTCATGTTCTTTCACAATACGGTCATCTAATTCTTTTTGTAATTTAAATAGTTGTAGTAAGTCCATTCTATTGTCCTCCTCCAACATCGCATTTTCCGCAACAATGTTGTTTCATCTCAAAGTTCATTATTATTTTTCATTTCTTATTAACAAGTCAGCTACCTACATCTTTATAAAGATAGCTTGTCCTTAATTTGCAAATACGTTTCAATCATCACTCATAGATTGTTCACTTGATGAAAGTTCCATATCATCTTTCCATTATAGCAGTGTCGTTTCTGCTAGGAAAGATACACTTCTTCACGAATGAGTTCAAATAAAAAAAGTCAGGAGGATTCTCCTGACCTTATATATATATTCTTTTATATCGCTATAGCTTTTATATTGATTTTGTCATATCGATAACGACACGTCCGTTAATCTTTCCTACTTTCATGTAAAAACCCCCTCGTTATCGTTACAAAAGTTCTTACAAGCACATCTTAATATACTAGAGAGAAATAAATCATTTAATTGTGACGACACTAAGCGGGAAATTTCACAATTTATTGAATGGTTATAATGAATACAAATAAAAAAACCTTAGAAGAAAGATCTTCTAAGGTTTTAAACAATTAGTTAATGTTGTTTTTTGCAACTGTTGCTAATTCAGCGAAAGCTTTTTCGTCATGAACAGCTAAGTCAGCAAGCATCTTGCGGTTAACTTCGATGCCAGCATTTTTTAAACCGTGCATTAAGCGGCTGTAAGAAAGACCATTCATACGAGCTGCTGCGTTGATACGTGTAATCCATAATTTACGGAAGTCACGTTTCTTTTGACGACGGTCACGGAATGCATACATTAGAGATTTCATAACCTGTTGGTTAGCAACCTTAAATAATGTACTCTTAGAACCGTAGTAACCTTTTGCTAATTTTATAACTTTTTTACGACGTTGACGAGTAACTGTACCACCTTTTACTCTTGGCATAATATTACCTCCTAGTTTGTTCTATATATCAGCCGAACTTATTTTAAGTTGTCAAGCATTTGACGAATGCGTTTGAAGTCACCAGCGCTAACTACACCAGCTTTACGTAGTTTACGTTTAGCTTTTGTAGATTTGTTAGCGAATAAATGGCTTGTGTAAGCGTGAGAACGTTTCAGTTTACCAGATCCAGTCTTTTTGAAACGCTTTGCAGCGCCGCGATGAGTTTTTTGTTTAGGCATAGGTATTTCCTCCTCTATCTATTACTTATCGTTTTTCGGTGCTAAAACTAAGAACATACTGCGTCCTTCCATTTTAGGCTTAGATTCAATTGTACTAACTTCAGCACAAGCTTCTGAGAAGCGATCTAAAACACGTTGACCGATTTCTTTATGAGTAATGGCACGTCCTTTAAAGCGAATTGACGCTTTAACCTTGTCGCCTTTCTCTAAAAACTTGACAGCATTACGAAGTTTTGTGTTAAAGTCATGTTCATCAATTGTTGGACTTAAACGAACTTCTTTCATGCTAATTACTTTTTGATTTTTGCGCTGTTCTTTTTCTTTCTTCTGTTGCTCAAAGCGGAATTTACCGTAGTCCATAATGCGGCATACTGGCGGTTTCGCATTTGGAGCAACCAATACTAAATCAAGATTAAGACCTGCAGCTAAGTCTAAAGCGTCATTACGAGACTTGATTCCAAGTTGATCGCCGTTCGCGCCAACTAAGCGTACTTCACGTGCACGAATTTGCTCGTTAATCATCATATCCTTGCTAATAGTAAGCCACCTCCAAGGTTTTCTTAGAATACGTTTTGCAATTGTAGAACCCGAACAAAAAAAGTGCGGGCACACGGCACCCACACTTGTAATATCTTTAGTAAGAAATACATTTACCTGCTAACTGCGAATGCGTCCATCAGGTGAGAAGCGGGTGCTTCTACTTGTCAAAACCATATTCTATTATCCTTGATGAGTTTATCATAGGACATGACGTCTGTCAAGAAGACGCGATGTGTTTTACTAACAACAAGAAATATTGTAACAAACAACCAGCATACTTGCAATACTTTTTTATGATAAGTATCGTTTGGTTATTTTTTCTAGATTTTCTTTTTTATAATACATAAAAAAGCCGCGGTATACCGCGGCTCTTTTTTATCGTTTTCCTTCTACTTTAATCATGTCAACAAACGCATCTAATGCGATTGTTTCTGATTTTTGTTCACCATATTTACGTACGTTAACGCCATTTTCAGTAACTTCATTGTCACCTACTACAAGCATGTACGGAATCTTTTGCATTTGTGCTTCACGGATTTTGTAACCAATTTTCTCTTCACGAGTGTCTAATTCAACACGGATACCAGCACGTCGTAATTCATCTTGTACTTTCTTCGCATAATCTAAATGTACTTGCGGAGAAACTGGAATTACTTGTGCCTGAACTGGAGCTAACCAAGTTGGGAATGCGCCTTTGTATTCTTCAATTAAGAAGGCTACGAAACGTTCCATAGTTGATACAACACCACGGTGAATTACAACTGGACGATGTTGTTTACCGTCTTCACCAACGTAAGCTAATTCAAAGCGTTCTGGAAGTAAGAAGTCTAATTGTACAGTTGAAAGTGTTTCGTCTTTTCCAAGAGCAGTACGAACTTGAACGTCAAGTTTCGGACCATAGAATGCCGCTTCACCTTCAGCTTCATAGTAATCAAGACCCATTTCATCCATAGCTTCTTTTAACATACCTTGTGCTTTTTCCCACATCTCATCATCAGCATAATACTTTTTAGTATCTGCTGGGTCACGATAAGATAGACGGAATGAATAGTTTTCTAAACCGAAATCTTTGTACACTTCTAAAGTTAAGTTTACAACACGTTTTAATTCTTCTTTAATTTGATCTGGACGAACGAAAATGTGCGCATCATTTAAAGTCATTCCGCGTACACGTTGTAATCCAGATAATGCTCCAGACATTTCATAGCGGTGCATTGTTCCAAGTTCCGCAATACGGATTGGTAATTCACGGTAGCTGTGAATATCATTTTTATAAACCATCATATGGTGAGGGCAGTTCATTGGACGAAGAACTAACTCTTCATTATCCATTTCCATTGATGGGAACATGCCATCACGGTAATGGTTCCAGTGACCAGAAGTTTCATAAAGCTCTCTACTTCCTAATACTGGAGTGTATACGTGATCATAGCCTAAGCTTGCTTCTTTATCAACGATATAACGCTCGATAATACGGCGAATTGTTGCACCTTTTGGTAACCAAAGTGGTAAACCTTGTCCTACTTTTTGGCTATTAGTAAATAGTTTTAACTCTTTACCTAATTTACGGTGGTCGCGCTCTTTCGCTTCTTCAAGCATACGTAAGTGCTCATCTAATTCTGCTTTCTTAACGAATCCAGTACCGTAAATACGTTGTAACATTTTATTATTGCTATCGCCGCGCCAGTAAGCACCTGCAACGCTTAATAATTTAAATACTTTAATCTTCCCTGTAGATGGAAGGTGAACACCACGGCAAAGGTCGAAGAATTCGCCTTGCTCATAGATTGAAATAACTGCATCTTCTGGAAGATCGTTAATTAAATCTAATTTTAACTCATCGCCGATTTCTTCAAAGCGACGAAGTGCTTCTGCACGTGGTACTTCATGACGAACGATTTCTAAGTTTTCGTTCACGATTTTTTGCATTTCTTTTTCGATTTTCTTGAAGTCTTCAACTGTAATTGCTTCTTCCATATCAATATCGTAGTAGAAGCCATTTTCGATTACTGGACCAATGCCAAGCTCAAGCTTAACATCTTTATATAAACGTTTTAACGCTTGTGCTAAAAGGTGAGCTGTTGAGTGGCGTAAAATATATAAGCCATCTTCAGAATCTAATGTAATAATAGACACTGCACCATCTTCTTCGATTGGTGTAACAAGATCAATCATCTCATCGTTTAATTTTCCAGCCACAGCTTTTTTCTTTAAGCCTGGGCTAATAGAAGCTGCGATTTCTTCAGTTGTTACTCCTTTTGGAAACTCCTTCACAGCTCCATCAGGGAAAGTAATTTTAACTACATCTGCCATCACTGGTCACTCCTCTTTTTTTTCAAAATAAAAAACACTCATCCCATAAAAAGGGACGAGTGTTGAATTCGTGGTTCCACCCTTGTTCCAATTAACCTTATTGTTAATTGCTCAAGTTCAACATAACGGTGTTGTCCGTTAGCAATTACTAGAAAAACGTTCACTGCTACAGTTTAGAGGTGGTAAGTAATAATCCCGTAATAGGAAGCTCGCACCCTAAGGCTTCCCTCTCTGAAAATCGTAGAAAACTACCCATGTCCTCATCATAACATTTCGATATATTTCATTTATGTAGGTAATTATATGCTCAAAAACTTAGAAAATCAAGGGCGTTACCTTTATTTTTTAAATTTTTCACGTTGCGCTCAAATTCATGTAATCCATGTAGTTGCACTCGTTCCTGAAATACATTTCGCAAAGTAATAATCATATTATGATCTTGTTCTTTCGTATATAAATAAATCTTTTTCGGCGAAATAGAAAGAAGTGGTGCAATTACTTTCGTATCAATATATACATCCTGTTTCTTTAATAATTCTTCATCTATATATTGAACCAATTTATCCTGTTTTAAACGTCTACCTTTATCATCATAGAAAATAAAACTTTCATCAAAAATAAGATGCACACAGGACAAACGTGATTTCCGGCTACTTACTTGTTGGCGAAGTGTCTCAATGAACATTTGATATTCCTGCTCCATCTTATACTCATCAATTGCAACTTCAGCAAGCCTAGCTATCATTTCCCTATATGTACGAAGACGAAAACGAACGTATGATGAAAACGAGAATGAGAGCGGATCACAAAGCCAATCATTCAAAGACGACGCAATATAAGATTCAAATTTTTGACGTGTTAAATCACGGGCTACTCCTTTTCTTCTTTCCTTTAAAATCTCATGTGCCATATGCAATATTTGATGACACTCTTCTTGTTCTTCATAAAAAAACTTTTCCTTTAAAATGGTATGAATCCATTCATTTTGTTTCACATTCATAATGAAATATAGTAATACTGGCAATAAAATCTTTTCAATATAATTCGATTCACATAATGGTATATGAATAACAACCTTTTGTTCGTTTAAATATACACTTGTTTCCTTATATAAGGATTCCGTTCTTTTCGTTAGTTGTCTGTATACGTGCACAGCATCATTTTTTTCTTCGAAGCAAATTTCAATCACTTTTGTCCCCCCTTTTATCCCCGCTCTAAAGGATTGCATCTATACGTTACAAATCCTATAAGAGTCCGATCTATGGAAGTTCACTCTTAGTAGAAACCTATCTCCCATTGTTAGAACATCCACTCGATATGGCTTGCTAATTTTATATATATTAAGGGAGGGAGAAAAAAATGATACAAGCTACTCTGAAAAAATGATTAAAATAAAGTGAAACTTTAATCAGTGGAGGTTTTGTCCATCCTCCACTGATTATTAGCCCGCACCAATCGGACTTTTACGGGCAGCCCGACTCCCACCTAACTTCTTTGCTTTACAGCCGAATTTTGAGGTGGGAGTCTTACTGCCCGCCAATAGCGGGATAAAAAAGAGCAAGCTTCTCAGCTCGCTCTTTACTTATTACGACGGTTCTTCCCGCCAATTGGGATTGGCTTCGCTAAATATTTAATTCGTTCCATAATACGGGCCGCTTTCATCTCTTCTGCTTCACCGCGCTGTGTATACGTTAAATGATGTTCCAACTGTTTGAAATCAAAATTAGATGTAAAGAACGTCGGTAAGTTTTCCAACATACGGAACTGTAAGATTGCACCGAGTACATCATCACGTACAAAACTTGACATCGCTTCTGCCCCGATATCATCTAACATTAATACTTGTACACGTTTGACAGCATCAATCTTTCCGCTAATCGAATTATCTTGAATCGAACTTTTGATTTCACGTAAAAATTCAGGGAAATATACGAGCATCGAACTAATTTTCTTTCGCGCAAGCTCATTTGCAATTGCCCCTAAAAGATACGTTTTCCCTACACCAAATTTACCGTACAAATATAAACCTTGTGCTTTTTTACCTGGTTCGTATGTGTTTAAAAATTCATTCGTTGCACCTATTGCATCAATACGTGCATCTAAATCTGAAGGATCTAAATTTTCCATAGTTGCCTGCAAAATGTCAACTGGCATATATACACTTTGAACAAGTTTTTCATATTTTTTTCTCTCATCATATGCTACTTTTCTAATACAACGATCATATTGAATATCAATCATCTTACCTTGGATGACGAGCTTCGGCTCATATCCTTGTAGCATATTTTTACATGACCCTAAATCTGGACAATCCGCACACCCTACACTTTGTCCAATATATTCATATAACTTCACAAGACTTCGTTCAATCATAGAAGTCGTTACTTCACCTTTATGTTCGTCTATAAATTCTTTCACACGAGGGTGCGCCATCACTTCTGCCTTTAAGACTTCATATCTATTTTTAAAGTTTTTATTTTCCATTAATTTCGTAAATGAATTTTGAATATGCTCCATTTTCTCACCTCAAAGAGCGTTCATTTTCTTTTATTAATCACGCTTATATTTTTTCAATACTTCTTCTAATCGTTTCCGTTCATCTTCTAACGTACTTGCATCTTTTTTCGCACTTACGTCATTTTTTACAGGTTCTTTCTCTTCTTCTTTCGACTCTTCTTTAAGCCAATCTGGTACCATTTCTTTTCGCACTGTTTTCTTCGCTGTACGACCTTTTTTCTTCGTCTCAGCCCACTCTTGATATTGACGATTCTCTTCTTTCGCTAGCGCCATCGCCTCGCCTACTGTGCCGACCTTTTTTCGCGCCCAATGTCCAGCAATCTTCTCGACATACGTTTTAGCAAGCTTCATATCTGAGCGTAGCATAACGTAATAAATAAGTACATTCACAACCCCTGGCGTTAACTTTTGGTTTATCATTACATCCTCAACGATTTGCAAGTCCGCTTTCGTCGCCTCTGCACCGCCTGAAATCTCTTTCAATAGTTGTTTTGGCGAGATTTCCTCTAACTGCTTCATTAGCATCTCTTCTTGCGTAGATGGCTCTTTCTCTTTCATTGTACGAGCAGCATGAGGTTGCACTCTTTCACTTAATACAGGTAACGCTTGACCATTTTCGAATTGATACCAATCGCGTGCTCCCTTCCGAAGCCTTTCGATATCAATTGTTTGTATCTCTGTCACTGCGCCAAGAACGATATTTTGCATCGATAACACATCCACACCGTACACATAAGCGAGTGTAATGACACATTCTCTCACTTGATCTGTAATCGCCTTTTTAGGAACAAGCGCTGATAGTCCGTCTACAAATAAAGAGAAATCAAAGAAATCATTCCAAACTTTCGGAGCATCCCCATTCTCGTTACTTGGCATAATTGTCGTTTTCGGGATACGCAGTTCTTCTTGCGCATATTCAAACTGACCTGGGTTAAACGAATCAAATATATCGTTGAAGGAGCGCGTAACATTTTCATAAGAAGCAAAATCGAATTCTTCTTCTAAGAAATATTGCTTTACTTGGTTGTATTTTGTCCGACTCAAGCGATTATATAAAAAGATACTTAAAACAATATCATCAAAAAACTGCTTCGGAGATAAAGGTGGTTGCAATTCATATATAAACATTCGAATATCTTTTTCTTTCTTAATATATACATTTAAAAGACCAATCGCTTCTAACTTTACTCGTTCCCCATATATTTCAGGAAGTTGCATTTGCATAGTCACCATAAGGGAGTGATGTGTATTCTCTTTTCCAAATACACGATCTTGCTCTAACTCTCCCCATAGTGTCATATATAAGCTAAAAGCTCTACTACCTATTAACGGCTGATACAACATCGTTAATACTTTCCGGTCGTAATTATGTAACAACCCTTTCGCACTTACTTTATAACGATCAATCGGCAATAGCTCCATCCATGACTGTTTTTCCATTCTTGCCTTTCCTTTCTCTCATCCAATCTAACCTACATTTCACTCGTTCTATCTTTATTATATAATTTATTAGCGAAAAAGAGCTATTAGCTTCCGCTTCTAGCTCTCTTATCTCGTTTACTTACAGTATATAAAGAGATTCCTTCTACTCTCTCTCTTTTTGCAGTATATCTTTTAATTCTTCAATAAATACATTTAAATCTTTAAATTGACGATACACAGAAGCAAAACGTACGTAAGCAACATCATCAATATCACGAAGTTCTTCCATAACAATTTCACCAATCATATCACTTTTCACTTCTGATATACCTAAGTTACGAAGTTCACGCTCCACACTTTGTGTTACTTCCTCTAACTGCCTTAAAGATACAGGTCTTTTTTCACACGCTTTAATTAAACCGCGTAAAATTTTCTCTTTATTAAACTCTTCTCGTGTTCCTTCTTTTTTAACAACGATAAGAGGTGATTCTTCTACTCTTTCAAATGTCGTAAAGCGACTTAAACAACTTTCACACTCTCTTCTTCTTCGAATAGAGCGCCCCTCGTCTACCGGACGCGAATCTAACACTCTTGTGCCATTATGAAAACAGGATGGACAACGCAATTCATTCACTCCTTTACACTATAATCTTTATTTCTTCGCTACTCATCTACATGTGAAAATATATATACAATATTATATAACTCATTCTTCTACACTGACCACTATAAGTTCATACATAGCATGGTCCTATTTTATATAAACTAAAAAAGAGGTGCATTATACACCTCTTTACATTTTAAATCAATTATGTTCTTTTTTAAAGAGCTTTTGTTTCTCTCTGCTTAATTTCGAAGCTACCAGTGCCTCGAGGAAGCTCGATGCTCTCACGCGTTTTCGCGTTTAAACCTTCTGCAATATATTCTGCAGCAACATTTGGATCAATACGATCCCCACAAGTATAAACATCAATACTTGCGTAACCGTGCTCCGGAAAGCTATGAATTGTTAAATGTGATTCCGAGATAATTACTACTCCACTTACACCTTGTGGTGCAAATTTATGAAAAGCAACCTCACGTACTTCAGCACCAGCTCTTAGTGCTGCATCCACAAATAATTGTTCAATATACGGCATGTCATTAAGCTTGTCGAAATCGCAATCCCAAAGTTCAGCGATTACGTGACGACCCATCGTATCCATAGTATCCATTCTACAGTTCCCCCTTGTAAATTTATTCTAACTGTTCGAATTGAAAACTAATTTGCAATTTGGCTTGCTCCACTACCACGGGGGAAAGTTAGTCCAGAGAGGTCCTAACCCTTTAAGTAGTGACTACGTACCTCAGCTCTTAAGTTTACGAGTGTTAGTATACTTTGTTTATTTTCATTTTGCAACAACAGTTTTTTCGATTTTCTGTCATAATTTCCTCTTTACTTTTCCCTAAAAAAAATAAACGATTCACAAATACAGTAATCACAACGTTTTTTGGTCTGTCCACTATTTTAAAATATACCCATATAATTTTTTTCTTTTCAGAAAAAAATAAAAAAAGAGAGCAAATATTCACTTGCCCTCCTTCTATTTCACTTAAATATGTTGTACATTTTCTTGTTTTGCTAATTCATCAACAACTAACGTTACAAGATCTACAACACGACGAGAGTAGCCCCACTCGTTATCATACCAAGCAAGTACTTTCACTTTACGCTCACCCATTACCATTGTAGATAAACCATCAATAATAGCTGAGTGTGTATTTGTATTAAAGTCGATAGACACTAAAGGCTCTTCGCTGAATTCTACAATTCCTTTTAACGCACCGTTTGCAACAGTTTTGAATGCTTCATTAATATCTTCAACTGTTACATCACGTTTTACGTCTACTACTAAATCAACAAGAGACACGTTTGGTGTTGGTACACGAAGTGCCATACCATGAAGTTTTCCGTTTAAGTGTGGAAGAACTTTTGCAAGCGCTTTCGCAGCACCCGTCGTTGTCGGAATGATAGACTGTCCGCAAGCACGCGCTCTTCTTAAATCTTTATGTGGGTTATCAATATTTTTTTGGTCATTTGTATAAGCGTGAACAGTTGTCATTAAACCGTTTTCAATTCCGAACTGCTCATCTAACACCTTTACAACAGGCGCTAAACAGTTTGTTGTACAAGATGCATTTGAAATAACGGTATGTTTTGTAATATCTAATTGGTCTTCGTTCACACCAACTACGATTGTTACATCTTCATTTTTACCAGGTGCTGTTAAAATAACTTTTTTCGCTCCAGCTTCAACATGAAGAATTGCTTTTTCTTTCGAGTTAAATTTACCAGTTGCTTCAATTACAACTTCAACACCTAGATCTTTCCAAGGCAATTCCTTTGGATCGCGGTTGTTTAAAAGGCGAATCATTTTCCCATCTACTAATAAGTGATCTTCAAATGCTTCCACTGTTCCGGCAAACTTACCGTGTACTGTATCATATTTAATTAAATGTGCTAACGTTTCGGACGGATAGCTTGCATTGATTGCTACAATTTCGAATGCGCTTTCTTTTATTGCTTGACGAAACACCATTCTCCCAATACGTCCAAATCCATTAATTGCCACACGAGTCATAATATGTTATCCCCCTTGAATGCGTTATACTATTTATCTCAAATCCCAATATTAGTATAACACAAAAAGGAGGAATGTCACTAAGCATTTTCATTAATTTCACAATTTTTTAATCAATAATGTTCCACTTCTTTAAAATCACCTGTAATTGTGTTTTCGTTTCCATAATTGTGCCATCATTATTTATCACTTCATCTGCATTCTTCACTTTTTCTTCTAATGGCATTTGAGATTGAATACGCACCGTTGCTTCTTCTTCTGAAAAGTTATTTCGTTTCATTAAACGGTCTAATTGTGTATTCGGTGTGACTGCTACAACTAAAACACGATCAACAAGATTTGTTAATTTACTTTCAAACAAAAGAGGGATATCTAACACAACCGCTTGCATACCTTCTTTTATGTACATTTCCTTTTGTGCATTCATTTCTTCACGCACTGCAGGGTGAACGATTTTGTTTAACTGCAATCGTTTTTCTTCATTATAGAAAACGACACTTCCAAGCTTCGGGCGATCCAGCTCCCCATCTTCTTGTAACACTTCCGTTCCAAACACCTCTACAATTTTGTTATATGCTGGTTTTCCTCGTTCTACAACTTCTCGCGCAATAATATCTGCATCAATAACCGGTATACTCATTTCACGAAACATTTCTGATACCGTACTTTTTCCGCTTGCAATGCCTCCTGTTAATCCAATTATTACTGTCATAATAATCCTCCTCATAATATCAAAGGCGCGAAACTAATGTTCCACGCCCCTACTTACATTTTCCAAATTCCAATAATAATGAGTAATACTCCAGGCAGGAATGTAAATTTTTGTAACCATTTCATATTCGATAAAATCGTACCAAGCTTCATTCCAATAAATAAAAATAAAGAACTCATAACCGCGACTAATATCGCCATCATCGCCGGTGCATAACCTAATAAAGATGCACCGATTCCAGCACCAAACGAATCTACAGAAAGAGCGATGCCGAGAAGTAGCGCTTCTCCTGCAGAAATAGTTCCTGATTTATCAAAATCGGCAACAGTCGGCTTCCGCAAAATTTGAATCACTAACCCTAGAGAAGCAATTTCTAGTTTCCAAACCTTCTCTTCTTGCTTCGGTTCTTCTTTTTTATCACTTCGAAAAAATTGGTATAATACCCAAATCCCGATTCCAATAAGAACAAACCCACCGATACGCGTTGCGATAACAGGTGAAAATATTTTCGCGATCATATGTCCAATTCCCATGGAAACGAGCATGACAGCCGCTGAACAGATTCCGATAATTATAATTGATTTTAGTGGAATTCTTACACTTCTTAATCCGTATGTTAGCCCCACACTACAGCTATCTAAGCTTAATGTAAAAGCTAATAAAATAAGAGACCAATAAAGATACATCGGTAAGCTCCTCCCTTATACATAGCTCTGCTCTATGTATATGACAAATGCCTATCCGATGTTATCCCTTTTCTATATTCTAGGCTGACAAATTGGGCAGTAATGCGTTCCCCTTCCGCCAACAACTGTTTTTTCTAATAGCGTACCGCAAGTCACACACGGTTCTCCTTTTTTTCCATATACATTTAGAAGTTCCTGGAACGAACCAATTTGTCCTTGCGAATTAATATACGTTCTAATTGTACTTCCGCCACGCTTAACCGCTTCACCCAGCGTTGTAACAGTCGCCTCATAAATTCTTTCTACTTCTTCTTCTGTTAAAGATGCAGCTTCTCGTTCTGGATGAATTTGCGAACGGAATAATACTTCATCTACATATATATTTCCAAGCCCCACTAAAAGACGCTGATCTAATAATACAACTTTTATTTTGCGATTTGTCTTTTGCAATCTTTCTTGTAAGTACTGCGGTGTCAATTCAGCATCAAATGGCTCTGGTCCTAAATCAGCAAGAGGCATTTGAGCAAACTCTTCACCTTTCTTAAAGAGATGCATCGTACCAAACTTTCTCACATCTTTATAATGCAATTCAGTTCCATCTGTAAATAAGAAACGTACGTGTGTATGTTTATCAATTGGTTCATCCTCTTGATGAAGTAAAAACTTACCTTCCATACGCAAATGTGAAACAATTACATAGTTTGTTACATACAAAAGCAAAAACTTACCTCTTCGCTTTATATTCTCGATCATCTCGCCTCTTAGCATGTCTTTAAAGATTTCTGCATCGTCCGGTCGTTTCACTATTTTTGGGTAAGTGATAATTACATCTTCAATCACTTTCCCCGTTACAAGATTTTCAAGTGTCCGTCTAACATTTTCAACCTCTGGTAATTCCGGCATTTCATCACTTCCTTATTTCGCGTCGTACCAAGTTGGACCGTAAGAATAATCAACTTTTAATGGAACTGCTAGTTCAATTGCATGCTCCATTACTTCAGGTACAAGCTTCTCTAATTTTTCCACTTCTTCTTTTGGCGCTTCAAAGATCAATTCATCGTGTACTTGCAGAAGTAAGCGAGCTTGTAGGCCTTCTTCTTCTAAGCGATCGGCCATAATAATCATAGCCTTTTTAATAATATCCGCCGCACTACCTTGAATTGGTGTATTCATTGCTGTACGCTCTGCAAAGCTACGTAAATTAAAGTTACGGCTCGTAATTTCTGGAATGTAACGACGGCGATTTAATAACGTTGACACATATCCTTTTTGCTTCGCATCTTTTACAATGTCAGCCATATATTCTTGTACTCCAGGGAAGCTTTCTAAATACCTTTCAATAAATTCCCCTGCCGCTTTTCTCGTGATTCCTAAGTTTTGTGAAAGGCCGTAATCACTAATACCGTATACAATGCCGAAGTTTACAGCTTTTGCTTGTCGTCTCATATTAGATGTCACTTCATCTTTTCCAACACCGAATACATCCATAGCTGTTTTCGTATGAATATCCATGTCATGTTGGAACGCTTCAACTAAACCTTCATCTTTTGCAATGTGAGCAAGCACACGAAGTTCAATTTGTGAATAATCGGCCGCGTACATAATCCATCCTTCTTCTGAAGGAATAAACGCCTGACGAATCTTCCTTCCCTCTTCTAAGCGAATCGGGATATTTTGCAAGTTTGGTTCCGTTGAACTTAGTCGTCCTGTTTGCGTTAACACTTGGTTAAAGCGAGTATGAATTTTAGATGAATCGTCATGTACAACTTTTAGTAACCCTTCAATATATGTAGAGTTTAGTTTCCCTAATTGACGGTAGTGTAAAATCTTCGGAATGATTGCATGATGATCCATAAGCTTGTCTAGTACATCAGCAGATGTAGAATAACCTGTTTTCGTCTTTTTAATAACAGGTAAATTTAAGTTTTCAAACAGAATAACCCCAAGTTGCTTCGGTGAATTAATATTAAATTCCGTTCCTGCAAGCTCATAAATCTCTTGTTCCATTTCCTTTAATCTACCCGCAAGCTCTTCTCCCATATTACGAAGACGATTCGTATCAACTGTAACACCTTTCACTTCCATGTCAGCTAATACACGAGCAAGAGGTAATTCTAACTCTGTAAATAGTTCATATTGCTCATTCTTTTCTAATTCTTTCTCGAATGTTTGCTTCACATCATATAATACATGCACTTTACGAGCGACATGCTCAGCTACTACCTCTTGCTCCGGAACAGCACGTTTCGCACCTTTCCCGTACACTTCTTCGTCAGATTTTACCGCATGTGTTTCTTTCATTTTCGCAACAGCACGGAAATCTTTATCGGTATCAGCTGGATCAAGTAAATAAGCGGCAATTAATAAATCAAAGTCAATCCCTTGAATATCTACACCTTTCCACTTTAGGGCAACGATAGCACGCTTCGCATCAAATGTATGTTTTCTCATTTCTCCATTTGCAAGCCACTCTTTAAAAGCATCCGATTTAAGAGCAACATCGGCCGGAATGAAGTAACAACCATTTTCATTTTGAATACCAAAACCTTGAATATCGGCTTTATGATAGTTATCTTCTTGCACTTCAACAATAAGCGCACTATCTTGCTGAAGCATTTCTTCTGTAACTTCTTCTACAATATCAAATGTAATATCATCTAATTCAGCTGGAGCCGTTTCCTCCGGCGTAACACCTAATTTATTTAAAAGGGATGTAAATCCTAAATTCTCGAACATCGGAATCAAATCGCTTGGTTCATACCCTTTATATGCCATATCATCTACATGCACAGTAATCGGTGCGTCTGTAATAATAGTCGCAAGTTCTTTACTCATAAGGGCTTGTTCTTTATTCGCTTCTAACTTTTCTTTTAATTTCTTTCCACTCACTTGATCTAAGTTTTCATATACTGCTTCTACCGTTTCAAATTGCGTTAATAATTTAATGGCTGTCTTCTCACCAACACCTGGTACACCTGGAATGTTATCTGATTGGTCTCCCATTAAACCTTTCATATCGATAATTTGCTTTGGTGATAAGCTATATTTCTCAAATAAAGCTTCTTTCGTATATTCATCTACTTCTGTAATTCCTTTGCGAGGAATACATACGAGTGTATTATCTGAAACAAGTTGCAGTAAGTCTTTATCTCCTGAAATAACTTTCACATGAAACCCTTGCTCACTCGCTTCTTTCGCTAAAGTCCCCATAATGTCATCCGCTTCATAGTTTTCTAATTCATAGCGCGGAACATTAAATGCATCAAGTACTTCGCGAATAAATGGGAATTGCTCTGATAGTTCAGGTGGCGTCTTTTGACGCCCTCCCTTATAATCACTATACGTTTTATGACGGAACGTTGTTTTCCCCGCATCAAACGCCACAAGCATGTGCGTCGGTTTTTCTTCCTCTAATATTCTCATTAACATCATCGTAAAACCATAAATTGCGTTCGTATGTATACCTTTGTCGTTATTTAAAAGCGGTAGTGCAAAGAAAGCACGATACGCGATATTATTACCATCTACTAATACGACTTTTTTTTCCAAACTACAAACCTCCCCATACAAATTTGAAACGATTTTCCCACAGAAAAAAAACCGTTCCTATCCTCTCTCTATATTAACATGACTAATAGAGAGAAGAAAAATAACGGTTTTTTTCTATCATATATAAACAGACTTACATTGGCATAAAAGGGAAGTGACGAGAATAGCATAACTACTCTCGTCCAAAATTACTCCTTGGATGAAGGGGTTTTCATATATTATATTAACAGAGCTTTATTAATATTTAATTAAGCCATTGTTAATATATTGTAAATATCCTTCATCCTATTTTTCAGTAGCTGATTTTGGTAAAACAACTGTAAATGTTGTACCTTCTCCAACCTCACTATCCACTGTAATCGTACCTTGATGTGCTTCAACTAAATGCTTTACAATTGATAAACCAAGACCCGTTCCACCCGTATTTCTACTTCTCGCTTTATCAACTCGATAAAAACGTTCAAATATACGAGGGATTTCTTCTTTACTAATACCAATTCCAGTATCCGACACTTTTATATACGCATTATATTTATCCTCTAATAATTCAACTGAAACAACGCCTCCAGCCGGCGTATATACGATTGCATTATTAATTAAATTAATAAAGATTTGTTTTAAGCGGCTCGGATCTCCAATAACGGAAACTCTTTTCAATACATTCACTTGTAAAGAGATTTCTTTTTCACCCGCTTTATTATCAAGCACCATGTGAATGTCTTCAAGAAGCCCCTTCATATCAACCGTACCCATATTTAATCTAAACCCTTGCTGCTCGATTTTTGACAAATCTAATAAATCTTCAATTAATCCTTGCATACGCTCACTTTCTTTTAAAATGATATGCAAGAAATGTTCGCAGAATTTTTTATTATCCATCGCTCCGTCCAAGAGTGTTTCTGAAAAACCTTTAATAGAAGTAATCGGTGTCTTCAATTCATGAGAAACATTCGCTAAAAAGTCTTTTCTCATTTGTTCTAATTTCTTTAACTCTGTAATGTCATGGAATACGAGAACAATCCCTTTCCACTCATGGTTTGTCCCAATAATTGGCGCTCCGTATACTTCGAAATGCTTGCGCTCAATACCTAGCGGCAATAACATTTGTTTACGCACTTTCACTTCTGTCATAAAAATTTCTTCCACAAGCTCAATAATTTCCGTATGGTGAAACGATTCATAATATAAACGGTCTAAATATTCTTCATCTGTTACGTGGAAAGTCTCCTTATAAGAACGGTTTACAAGGTTTATATAACCACGGCTATCAATTAAAATCATTCCGCTTCCCATATTTTCAATTAATGTGTGCAAACGATCTTGTTGCATTTCTTGTTCGAGTGTCATCTCTTGTAAATTACGAGCTAAAATATTAATTGCTTTACTCAGCATTCCTGTTTCATCCGAATGACTTTCATATGCACGCGCTTTATAATTACCCTTCGCTAATTCAATCGCAACTTTCGTAACTGATTCAATCGGCCTAATATATTGTCCTGTAATTTTGACACCTAGGAATACAACTACGAGACAAGCAATGACAAATCCGATAATTAATAATCCCCACGTTTTTTGGTGAACGTCCCTCAATGTATCAATTGTACTTTTCACCAAAATGTATCCTTGTTTCCCTTCTACATCCTGGACGAACACAGCATGATAAAATTCATTCTTTTGATCTGTTTCTTTCGTAATGACTTTATTTTTTTGTTTTCCTGCTTCAGAAGAAAGTTCTTTAATCATCTCTTGATTAAATGCAGATTGTTTCCCTCCGCTATATTGAACTTTATTTTTTTCATCCACAAATATAATAGAAGCTGGTATTTGTTCTTCTAACTTTTCAAATACATACGGCTTTTTTAAAACAGAATCAAACCCTTGCTCCTCTGCTAATACAGCAACATACCTTGTCTCTTTTACCATTCTTTCTTTAGCATGATCTATATAGTAATTTTCAAATACGGTTTCTAATAATACACCTAGTCCAACTAAAATAAAAACGATAAGAGAAACAAAAGTAAAAAGAAGCCTGGAACGAAATTTATTCATCCCCTTTTGGCTCCTCTAATTTATAACCTAAACCACGTATCGTTTTAATGTACGTCGGTTTTTTCGTATTTTGTTCAATTTTATCGCGCAAATGGCTAATATGGACATCAACAATTCTTGTATCACCGGCAAAATCATAATTCCATACAGCACTCAATAATTGGTCACGAGTTAATACACGACTTTTATTTTTTGCAAGATAAACAAGTAACTCAAATTCTTTCGGTGTTAGTTCCAGTTTCCTACCTTGGAAGTACGCTTCATAAAACTCCGGTAAAATTTTAAGCTCTGCAATTATGATACTATCTTCATCTGGCGTTTCCGAAACTTTTTCTTCTTGCTGTAATTTCGTGCGGCGCAAAATCGCTTTCACACGAGCAACAACTTCCCTTGGGCTAAACGGCTTCGTCATATAATCATCAGCCCCAAGCTCAAGACCTAGCACCTTATCAAATTCATCATCTTTTGCTGTTAGCATTAAAATCGGCGTCATAACACGCTGCAATCGTAATTCTTTACAAACTTCCATACCATCCATTTTTGGAAGCATTAAATCTAATATAATTAAATCTGGGCGTTCTGTTGTCGCTTTTTGAAGCGCCATTTCTCCATCCATCGCTGTTATAACTTCAAACCCAGCTTGTTGTAAATTAAATTCAATTAAAGTTAAGATAAATTCCTCATCATCAACTACTAAAATACGATTGTTCATTCTTTTCCTCCAAGTTATAGACTTGAAACCTTCTTCATCCTAGTATTTTCCCCGTTATTCTCATCATACTAGAAAACAAGGTCTCCCTCAATATAATTGTCTATTCATGGAGCTCGTTTGTGTAAAATTGAGAAAATAGAAGTAATTACGACTCACCTTCAGCTACACAGGATTTTTCCAAACTTTATAGATCGCTCTCTCTTTTTTAAAGCTCACTTCCGTATGAACTATACAATCTCGATTTTGCGCTAAGAAAAACGAAAGAGCATACGCTATTTTATAATCTGGTGTTTCATATCCATCAAATACTTTCCCGTACATTTCATTCGCGATTGAATCGGCCCACACTTCAGCTTCTCTTATCGTTTCAAAAATAATGTCTTCCCTTTCCCATTTCAAAGTTATATCACCCTTTCCAAACAAAAAGTAGCGCTAGCATACCCTTAATAAGAATATGACTAGCGCTACTTTTATATCATTCTAACTTTCATTTTTTAAAAATTATCTAATGCTTTTTCCATAATGGAAACAGATTTAAAAGGTGGTGTTACTGTTAATGAACCTTTTACAACAGTTTCTCCTTTTTCATCATGAGCAAATACAAGCATATCAATTGTATGTTCCTCCTCTGAAACAGCCACAACTTCAAAGTGGATTTGTAACGTTTCGTAATGGTGAACATGTTTCACGAACGTAAGGTCCTTCCTAGTAATATGACTACCTGGACCTGGTAAATATTTCGTAACCGCCGTTGTAATCAGCCCCGTTAGCATAATGCTTGGGACAATCGGCTTTTCATACGGAGTTTGGGATGCGTAATCATGCTGAATATATAATGGATTGGCATCATTCGTTAACCCTAAATACAATAACAAATCTTTATCCTCAATTTTTTCAGTGATAGATAATTTCTCTCCTACTGTAATTTCATCCATTTTACGACCAATTTGAACTTTTTTCTTTAACATGTTACAACCCCCTCCGATTTTCCCACCTTATTATCCTACTAAAAGCGATACCTTATCCGAAATTTACTATGATGAGGGCAATGTATAGTATAAGTCTATAGTTTCATTATAGGATACACCTAATGATAGCGTTTTCATATTATTTTAAAAAAACATTTCAATATATAGTAGAAAAAGATTCGGGGCCCCGAATCTTTTTCCGCTTATATTTAATTATTAAACAAGAACTTTCATAACGTTTCGTACAGATTCGACAGAGCGATCTAACGCTTCTTTTTCATCTGCAAGAAGTTCTAATTCAATAATTTTTTCAATTCCGTTACCACCTAGAATTACTGGTACCCCTAAGTAAATGTCACTATAACCATACTCACCTTCAAGGTATGCAATAGCAGGTAATACACGGCGTTGATCTTTCAAGATTGCTTCTGTCATTTCAACTAAAGAAGCTGCTGGCGCGTAATATGCACTACCGTTTCCTAATAAGCCTACAATCTCACCGCCACCTTTACGTGTACGTTCTACGATTGCCTCTAAACGCTCTTTCGGAATTAATGTTTCTAACGGAATACCACCTGCATAGGAATAGCGTACAAGAGGTACCATATCGTCACCATGTCCACCAAGAACAAATCCTGTAATGTCTTTCACAGAAAGGTTTAATTCTTGTGAAATGAATGTACGGAAACGAGCTGTATCTAATACGCCCGATTGACCGATAACACGCTCTTTCGGGAATCCTGCTTCTTTAAATACAGAATATGTCATTGCATCAACTGGATTTGTTAATACAACAATAATCGCATTTGGTGAATGTTTTGCAATGTCGCGCGTAATACTTTTCATAATTTTAGAGTTTGTTGCTACTAAGTCATCACGGCTCATACCAGGCTTACGCGCAATACCTGCTGTAATAACGACAACGTCAGAATCAGCAGTATCTACGTAATCAGATGTACCAATAATGTTAGCATCAAAACCTTGTACTGGGCTCGCTTCTAACATATCTAACGCTTTCCCTTTTGTTGGATTTTCCAGCTGTGGAATGTCCACTAATACAACATCTGCAAGTTCTTTTTGTGCTAATAAGAATGCTGTTGTTGCTCCTGTAAATCCTGCACCGATGACTGAAACTTTCTTGCGTTTGATTGTCATAATTTACCCCCCGCTTTAATTATGCGTTTTTGATTATCGCTACATCCATGTTTTTAATAAGTTCATTAGCGAACTCAGAACATTTCACTTCTGTTGCACCTTCCATTAAGCGTGCGAAATCATAAGTTACTACTTTTGATTCAATTGTTTTCTCAACTGAATCAGTTACTAAATTCGCAGCTTCGTTCCATCCTAAGTGCTCTAATAATAATACACCAGAAAGAAGAACAGAAGATGGATTTACTTTATCTAAACCTGCATATTTTGGAGCTGTACCATGTGTAGCTTCAAAGATAGCATGTCCAGTCACATAGTTAATGTTTGCACCAGGTGCAATACCAATTCCACCTACTTGTGCAGCAAGTGCATCCGAGATGTAGTCTCCGTTTAAGTTCATTGTTGCAACAACATCGAACTCACGTGGACGAGTTAAAATTTGTTGTAAGAAGATGTCTGCAATAGAATCTTTTACGATGATTTTCCCAGCAGATTCTGCTTCTGTCATCGCTTTATTCGCTGCATCTTTACCATCTTTTTCAACGATACGATCATATTCAGCCCAAGTAAATACTTTGTCGCCAAATTCTTGTTCAGCTACTTCGTAACCCCAGTTTTTGAAAGCACCTTCTGTAAATTTCATAATGTTTCCTTTATGAACTAATGTAACAGAAGAGCGTTTTTCGTTAATTGCATATTGAATCGCAGCACGAACCAGACGCTTTGTCCCTTCCTCTGAAATTGGTTTAATACCAATCCCTGATGTTTCTGGGAAACGAATTTTATTAACGCCCATTGCTTCTTTTAAGAATGCAAGAACTTTTTCCGCTTCTGGAGAACCTTGTGCATATTCAATACCAGCGTAAATATCTTCTGTATTTTCACGGAAAATAACCATATCAGTATCTTCCGGACGTTTTACAGGTGAAGGAACACCTTCAAAGTAACGAACTGGACGTAGACATACATATAAATCTAATTCTTGACGAAGCGCAACGTTTAGAGAACGAATACCACCGCCAACTGGAGTTGTAAGTGGACCTTTAATTGCGATTAAATATTCACGAATTAAATTTAAAGTCTCTTCTGGTAACCACTCGCCTGTTTGGTTGAATGCTTTTTCCCCTGCAAGCACTTCTTTCCAAACAATTTTCTTCTCACCATCATATGCTTTCTCAACTGCTGCTTCTAGTACGTGAGATGCTGCAGCCCAAATATCAGGACCAATTCCATCTCCTTCGATAAATGGAATAATCGGATTGTTTGGTACATTCATAACACCATTAGTTACAGTAATTTTTTCACCTGTCGTCAATGTGATAACCCCCATGTTTGAAATTTCATATGTATGAAACTGAGGGAATAACCCCTCAGTTCAAACCTTTAGTCAAATTAAAATATTCTAATCATTATATCTTTCCGAAAAAATCAGACTTTTGAAAGCGTATTTTCACTATCAAAATAGTGTTTTTCACTTATCGTTGCGCAATCGGAACATACACTTGATGCGTAGGTCCATCATAATCAGCACGCGGACGGATTAAACGGTTGTTTTCATATTGTTCTAGAATATGAGCTAACCAGCCTGACATACGGCTAATCGCAAAGATAGGTGTAAATAGGTCATGGTCAACTCCTAAACAATGGTATACAGAAGCTGAATAGAAATCAACATTTGGTGGAAGACCTTTTTCTTTTGTTACAATGTCTTCAATTTTGATAGACATATTATACCATTTGTCTTCTCCTAAAAGCACGCATAATCTCTTAGACATTTCGCGTAAGTGTTTCGCGCGTGGATCACCATGCTCATATACGCGATGACCAAATCCCATAATTTTCACTTTATTTTGAAGAGCATTATGAATATATGCTTCTACATTTTCTTCTTCGCCAATTTCAGTTAACATCTTCATTACATTTTCATTTGCCCCGCCGTGAAGAGGACCTTTTAATGCACCGATTGCTGCTGTAATACCAGAATACACATCTGAAAGTGTAGCTACGCAAACACGTGCAGTAAATGTAGAAGCGTTTAACTCATGATCTGCATGAAGTACAAGTGCCTTATCAAAAGCCTCAATTTCAACTTCATTTGGCTCACGATCATTTAACATGTACAAGAAATTTGCAGCTAATGATAGATCTTTTCTTGGCTCAACAACATCTAAACCTTTGCGAATTCTTGCATAAGCCGCAATTAAAGTTCCGACTTGAGCCTGTAATTTAACCGCTTTCAAATAATTAGACTTTCCATCCATTATTTCAGCGCTCTCATCATATAATGATAGCATGGAAATCGCAGTTCGTAAAACCGACATCGGGTGCGCGATTTTTAAATCTACTTGTTTCAAATATGTTAAAATCTCACCTGGAACTTTATAGTATTCTGATACAGTCTCTTTAAATTCCGCTAGTTCTTGTTCGTTAGGAAGCTTGCGGTGCCATAATAAGTACACTACTTCTTCAAACGTAGCATTCTCAGCTAAATCATCAATATTATACCCAACATAAGTTAATGTATCATCAATAATAGAGCTCACAGATGATGTTGTTGCTACTACCCCTTCTAAACCTCGAATAACAGTCATGACATTCTCTCCTTTTCCTGAAAATTCTCCCAACCTTGCTCCTTATATCTATTTGCTCCCCTTATAAATTATGAACGCCCGTTCACTCTTTAGGCAAGCAAAATGCACGATCATGCAAATTTGTTGCGATGTTCCCCTCTTATTATCCATTGCCTACATGGAAAGCATGAGCGTGAATGTCTCCCCGAATCCTCACGCTCAGAACAACAAGTTAGTGAGGAAAATAAATTCCGAAGAGTTTTATGATAAAAACAACATAAAACAATATCATTATAAAATTGTTTTATGTTGTTTTTATTTTATCTGGTGTAAAGTCTCTGCTGTTATGTAACTTTTCAAAGTTTCTAATTCTATTATAAACAATTATCTGACTTTTGTGAACAGGAAGAATTCAAAATTTTTATATTACTATAAAATTCCTTATTTAAACATCTGTATAATACTCATAACTGCATAGGCAATTCCAGCCCCAATTAATGGACCTACAGCAACTCCATTAAATAAAGCTACAGCTATAATTGTCCCAAAAACAAGTGCGGTTGTAATATGAGGATCAGTCGTTAATAATTGCACCCCACCTTTCGCCAATAAAGCAACCGCTACTCCTGAAGCTAAAGCAATCCATGCATAGTATGATTTCGCCGCTTCTCCAAGCTGTTTAAACCCTATTTCCCCCGTCGCAATTGGGACAAGCACCGCAATTGTAATAACCGTCACACCGAGGTTAATTCCTTTCGTTTGTAAATAAGGAAAGACTTTATCGCCTAAAAACGTAAACTTAAATAAAAATAACACTCCAACAGCTACAGTAAGCGATTGGTTTTTAGCAATAAGTCCTATAATAAGTAGTATGAATAAAAATAACGTTGACTGACTAATCATGATTGCACTTCCTTTCTGAAAATAATGAACTTGTTTCCAAACAAAAATACCCTTAAACCTATCGTTATACATGCTATACCGATGTATATTTGACAATTATAATAAAGAAAAAAATTGATTTTCATATACATTCCAAAATTACAAACAAGACTTTAACCAGAAAAAAATAAAGCATGCATATACATTTAAAAGCGGATGTCTCTCCTTTCTTTTATAATAAGAAACAGGTAAAATAAAAAAGAGAGAAAATGAAGTTTTTACCATATAGTAGAAGCGTCACCAACAAGCTTCTGTAGTCATTAATCCGCTGCAAAAGCAGGCTAAATCCATCATTCCACTATAACATAAAGTGCAACTTTGATCAGTGAATCTCACTAGTTATAAGTTGAACGAATTAGGATAATCCAAATTGGAATGGGAGGTATACATCTTTGAACCGAAACTTACTATATATGATATTACGACTCATATTTGTCATTGTAGCAACGGTAGTTGGGTTCTATGCATTGCTGCACATGTCAGGCCTGATCTACCCTTTTATTATCGCTTTTGCATTCGCTTATTTGATTAATCCTGTCGTCAATTTCCTTAATCAAAAACTACAATTCCCTCGCGCATTAGCGGTACTCGTTAGCTTAATTCTCGTATTCGGAGCTATCGTCGGACTCGTTACATACCTTGTAACTGAAGCAATGTCTGCCACAACATACTTACTACAAATTGTCACAGTGAAGTTTCCAGATATCGTTGCATTCGCCCAAGAATTTGCACTTAATCATATTATGCCTCTCTATGATGATTTAATTTCTAAATTTAATCATCTTGGAGAACCACAGCGATACACTATTACACAAAACATTCAAAACTTAGGCACCGGAGCAACGACACAAATGAAAGAACTTTTAACCGCCATTATAAGCGGATTAACAAATTTCATTAGTGCATTACCAACAACTTTAACTGTCCTTGTATTCGTCTTATTAGCCACCTTCTTCATTAGTTACGATTGGCACCGTCTTGCTCATAAAGTAAGAAAACTTCTACCTAATCGTGTACACGGATACGGAAAAACTATTTTTGTCGATTTAAGAAAAGCTTTGTTTGGTTTTGTTAAAGCGCAACTTACACTCGTATCTATGACAACTATCATTGTACTAATCGGCCTTTTAATATTACGCGTGCCATACGCAATTACTATCGCGATTATTACAGGGGTTGTAGATTTACTCCCGTATTTAGGAACTGGAGCCGTCTTCGTTCCTTGGGTTATATACGTATTTTTCACAGGTGATACTGCATTCGCCATCGGTCTTCTCATCCTATACATCGTCGTGATTGTCCAAAGACAAATCATGGAGCCAAAAGTACTTTCATCTAATATTGGACTCGATCCATTAGCGACACTCATCGCTCTATTTGTCGGCTTTAAGCTCTTTGGTTTTTTAGGATTAATCATCGGTCCAGTCATATTAGTACTACTTAATACATTACACAAAGCTCATGTATTCCACGATTTATGGAAATTCATTAAAGGCTCACCATCAAAATAATGTTTTCTAACTCATACACAACAAAAAATCAACTGTAATCAGTGGGAATTTCCCACTGATTATTCACTGTACTTTTTGCACTACTACATTTAAAAGGGGATTTCCTAAAAAAGGATAATTCTCTTATTTTTTTGCATAAAAACGCATATTTCAGGCCGGAAATACATTTTTATTCTATTTATTCTATAATTATTACTTACATTTATTACTTTTTATGTAAATGAATAAATATACAAAACAAGGCAGGTGAACCCTTTAATCAGTAATTTTTCTTCTCCTATCTAAACTTCTGCTCACTAGTCGAATCTTACTACATGCAAGAACATCACCCTAATGTAACACTTTTCATTCACAAGAACCCTCTGTATCCTATCGTTTAATAACTAACAATAATCCACCCCAACAAGAAGCTAACAATTGACTATAAATAGCAAACAAAAAAATAACGCGTAGATCGCTATAATCTACGCGTTATTTCTGAACAATAATAGTAGTTCTCTTTCTAAATTTCCAATCAATCCACTTCATAACAACCGGCTTCAATAAAGCCCTCGTTACAGGAACAACAAAGATAAAACCTATTATATCCGTCACATATCCAGGCAGTACTAAAAGAATACCTCCTACGAATATAAAAATACCATCTAGAACCGTATCACCAGGCATTTCTCCTCTATTTAACCTAAATTGAATCTCTCTAAGCACTTTAAACCCTTGTCGTTTCGCCAAATATACACCAACAATACCCGTAAATACAATCATAGCGAACGTAGACCATAAACCTATTACATGACTCGATCCTATCAATACCGCAATCTCGATCGCCGGTATTACAATAAGTAAGAATAGTAACCACTTCACAGCTCCACACTCCTTCATATTTCATTCAAAAGGTGAAAGCATCACTTTCCACCATCCACCTTACAAAACCCCTTATGAGCCTCTTAAAACGCTCATACAAGCTTTACAAAGGACGAATAACCCTCTTCCACTAAACATTATAATAAACGTTTTTCAAAGCGATTTCAGGCATTTAAAGCTAGCTCTATACTTTTTTGTGTAAAAAAAAGAGAAGGACTCCGATCCTTCTCTCCGTATTACTTCTTATAGCACTTCCGCATGTCCATTATAAACAATTCCGCGCGCTGCATCAACTGTTACTTCTTGGCCACTTTTTAAAGTTGTTGTTACGCCGTTTACACCAACGATAACAGGAATACCGATTGATACACCTACAACAGCTGCATGGCTTGTTAGACCGCCTTCTTCTACAACTAGAGCTGCAGCTTTTTCAATTGCAGGAATCATATCTTTATCAGTGCTTGTTGTAACAAGGATATCACCTTTGTTTACGTTCGCTACAGCTTCAGCAGCTGTTTTCGCTACAACTACTTTACCTTTTGCAGCTTTACGACCGATTCCTTGCCCTTTAGCAACTTCTTCACCAACAACGTGGATTTTCATTAAGTTTGTTGTACCAGTTTCAGCAACTGGTACACCAGCAGTGATTACTACAGTATCTCCAAGTCCGATTAGACCCGCATCCATACCTGTTTGAATTGCTGTATCTAACATTTCGTCAGTAGAAGCTGCACGTTTTCCAGCCATAAATGCTTGAACACCCCAAACAAGTGCAAGACGACGTCCTACTTGCTCGTCAGATGTTACAGCTACGATTGGAGATTTCGGACGGTATTTAGAGATCATTTTCGCAGTATGTCCACTTTCTGTTGGAGCTACAATTGCAGCTACATCAAGAGCAAGTGCTGTGTGCGCAACAGATTGGCTAATTGCATCTGTAATTGTTGGAGTGAACTCTTTAATACGTTTTTTGAACATATCTTCATATTGTAATGATTTTTCAACACGTACCGCAATGTTAGCCATCATTGTTACAGCTTCTACAGGGTATTGACCCGCAGCAGTTTCACCTGAAAGCATGATTGCATCTGTTCCATCGAAGATTGCGTTTGCTACGTCACTTGCTTCCGCACGAGTTGGACGTGGGTTACGTTGCATAGAATCTAACATTTGTGTTGCAGTAATAACTGGTTTGCCTAATACGTTACATTTTTTGATTAGACGTTTTTGTACTAATGGTACTTCTTCTGGTGGAATTTCTACACCCATATCACCACGAGCAACCATTAAACCGTCAGAAACTTCTAAGATTGAATCGATGTTGTCGATACCTTCTTGGTTTTCGATTTTTGGTACGATTTGGATGTATTGAGCGTTATGCCCTTCTAATAATTCACGAATTTCTAATACGTCAGATGCTTTACGTACGAAAGATGCTGCGATGAAATCAACTTTTTGCTCGATACCGAAAACGATATCTTGTACGTCTTTTTCAGTGATACCAGGAAGCTTAATGCTTACGTTTGGTACGTTAACACCTTTTTTATTTTTTACAGTTCCGCTGTTTAATACTTTTGTACGGATGTCTCCGTCAGCTTTCTCGATTACTTCTAGTTCGATAAGACCGTCATCGATTAGAATACGAGAACCTGGATCAACATCATCATAAAGACCAGCATAAGATACAGAGAACTTCTCTGCAGTTCCTAATACTTGTTCAGTAGAAAGAATTACTTCTGCACCTGTTACAAGCTCAGCTTGTCCGTCTACGAAGTCATGTGTACGGATTTCTGGACCTTTTGTATCAAGTAAGATACCAACTGTTTTACCAGTTTTCTTTGAAGCTTCACGAATATTTTTAATACGAGCTCCATGCTCTTCATGGCTACCATGAGAGAAGTTTAAACGAGCAACGTTCATACCCGCTTCCATTAATTGCTCTAATTTCTCAATACTTTCACTAGCAGGACCTATAGTACATACAATTTTAGTTTTACGCATATTGCACCTCCGAAAATTATGAAACCGTTCCCAAATACAAGGCATTAAGCCAATTAGATAGATAATTCTTTAGATAATTGATACATATCTTTATCGATTGTATGCTTTTGAGCTAACGCTTCGATAATGTCATGATCAACAAGTTTATTATTTTGAATACCAACACAACGTCCGCCATTACCAGCAATTAATAATTCAACTGCTCTTGCGCCAAGACGACTAGCTAATACACGGTCTTGTGCACTTGGTGATCCACCACGTTGCACGTGACCTAATACAGTTACACGAGTATCAAAGCTTGTTGCTTCTTCAATGTGCTTACCGATGTCAATTGCACTTCCAACACCTTCAGCTACAACGATAATACTGTGCTTTTTGCCACGTTCACTACCTCGTTTCAGACGAGCGATAACATCTTCCATGTCATACTTTTCTTCTGGAATTAAGATAGTTTCTGCACCATCAGCTAAACCAGCCCATAATGCGATATCTCCAGCGTGACGTCCCATTACTTCGATAACATATGTACGTTCATGAGATGTAGCTGTATCACGGATTTTATCAATTGCATCAATAACAGTATTTAAAGCTGTATCGAAACCAATTGTGAAGTCTGTTCCAGGGATATCATTGTCGATTGTACCTGGTACACCTACACATGGGAATCCTTGCTCAGTTAATTTTTTTGCGCCTTGGTAAGAACCATCTCCACCAATAACAACAAGTCCTTCAATACCATGTTTCTTTAATTGCTCGATTCCTTTTAGTCGTACTTCTGGGTCTTTAAACTCAGGACATCTTGCTGTATATAATTTTGTACCACCGCGGTGGATAATATCGCCAACAGAACCAAGTTCTAATTTTTCAATATGACCAGAAATTAAACCAGCGTATCCATGGTAAATACCATATACTTCAATATCATGGAAAATCGCTTTACGAACAACTGCACGAATGGCAGCATTCATACCAGGTGAATCTCCACCACTCGTTAATACACCAATACGTTTCATTTGTACTCACCTCATAAAGATTATTTGCCTTATAATAAAATAACACGAAAAAATACAAAAACACAATGGAGAAGATGTGTCTTTTCATAATAAAAACGTGCATTCGCGAAGAGGAACGCACGCTTTTCTTATTTTATCCCAATGGAAGCGTTTGAAAACGAAACTTGCCCAATTTTCATATATTTTTCATAACGTTTTTCGATTAATTCATCTTTCGAAATTCCGCTTAATTGTTCAAAAGTTTTCTTAAGCATTAAATCTATATTTTCTGATTGTTTCAAAATATTACGATGCGCTCCGCCTTTTGCCTCTGGAATAATTTCGTCAATTACACCTAATTCTTTCAAATCTAATGCTGTAATTTTCATCGCTTCTGCAGCTTCTTTTGCTTTACCAGCATCTTTCCAAAGAATCGCCGCCGCACCCTCTGGTGTAATAACAGAATAAGTGGAATTTTCTAGCATATGAATGTAATCTCCTACTCCAAGACCTAACGCACCACCGCTACCACCTTCACCGATAACAATGCAAATAACAGGTACAGTTAAACCCGCCATTTCAAATAAATTACGGGCAATTGCCTCACTTTGTCCACGTTCTTCAGCTGCTTTACCAGGATAAGCTCCCTTCGTATCGATGAAACAAATAATGGGACGATTAAACTTTTCCGCTTGTTTCATTAGACGCAGTGCTTTTCGATATCCTTCTGGATGAGGCATCCCAAAATTACGACGAATATTTTCTTTCGTATCTTTTCCGCGTTGGTGCCCAATTACAGTTACAGGCATCCCCTTATATTTCGCAATGCCGCCGACAATCGCTGCATCGTCGCCAAATAGGCGATCTCCATGACATTCAAAAAAATTAGTAAATAAGTGCTCAATATAATCGAGCGTTGTCGGTCGTTCTGCATGACGAGCAATTTGAACACGGTCCCATACTTTCATATTGCCGTATATATCTTCCTCTAGTTTTTCTAGCTTGTCTTCCAAAATACGAATCTCCTCACTGAAGTCCATCTGGCTGTTTTTCGTATAGTCTTTCAGTTCACGAATCTTATTTCTTAGCTCAACAACTGGTTTCTCAAATTCTAGCTCTGCCATACAGCCATTTCCCCTCCTTGATGAACTTCTAAAATCTTACGGAGTGTTTCTCTCATATCATCACGATGCACCACCGCATCTAATTGACCGTGCTCTAGTAAAAATTCTGCCGTTTGGAAATCTTCTGGCAGTTTCTCACGCACTGTTTGTTCAATTACGCGTCTACCAGCAAATCCGATAAGTGCACCTGGCTCTGCAAGATTGTAATCACCAAGTGAAGCGAAACTCGCTGAAACCCCGCCCGTCGTCGGGTGAGTCATAACAGAAATAAATAACCCTCCTGCATTACTATGCTTTTTCAAAGCTACGCTTGTTTTCGCCATTTGCATTAAACTTAATATCCCTTCTTGCATACGGGCACCACCCGACGCAGTAAAGATAATAAATGGAACTTGTAAGTCGTATGCCTTTTCAACCGCACGAGCAATTTTTTCTCCTACAACAGAGCCCATGCTGCCCATTCGAAAACGAGAATCCATTACTGCAACAACAACAAGCATGTCATCAATTGTTCCTTCACCAGTTACAACCGCTTCATACAATTCAGTCTTCTTACGATCGTTTTCTAGTTTCTCTTCATATCCCGGAAACTCAAGTGGATTTAGTGAAACCATCTCTTTGTCATACTCACGAAATGAACCTTCGTCCAATATACTATCAAGGCGTTCCCATGCATTCATCGGATGATGATATCCACAATTCACGCATACTTTTAAATTTTTAAGAAGCTCTTTCGTATACATGATTTTTTTACATTTCGGACATTTTGTCATAACGCCATCTGGTACATCTTTTCGTATTTGTTCTGAAGGTATTGCAGCGTACTTTTTCTTTTTCACGAATAAATCTCTTAGCACAATTTGACCCCCTTCGTTGAGAGCTAAGGTTAGCGTAAGAAGAAAATGGGGCTAACACCAATGTTTGATGTTAGCCTTATCTTCTCAATCTGTCTAATAACCTCTCTCTTTACGTTTAACTTTAACCGCTATGCGGTAGAATGTTTGTCATAACGTGTCATGGTCATTTCGACAAATTTTATACATTACGAGTGAAACTGTATATTCTCTACTAATTCATCGTAAATTTTTAACGCATCATTTTCTTGTTTCACTTCCAAAGTAGCATAAAGCTTTCTATAGATTTCGATAGAATCTCCTGAAACTTCACAAGAAAGAGTTGCAACGTAATCATTTACGATCATCCAAATGCGATAGAGTAAATAATTATCGAATTGTTCAATAAGTGTTTTAAAGAACGTTTGATGAAGCACCGGAATTGAGCTTTCATTTTCTTCAAGCACTTGGTGTAATTTACTTAGTACTCCAGAAAACGTTTCTTTCGGTAAATTACATACAAGTCGAATCATATCTTTCTCAAGCAATCGTTTTGTTTGTAATAAATCACGAATTGTTTTCTCATCTTGCAGTAGAAACGGAGCAATTAATTGTACAAGACCGTTATCGTAAAAGTTCCGAATAAACGTCCCCTCACCACGTCTCGTTTCAATTAATCCTACCAGTTCTAAAGCACGTAATGCTTCTCTTACAGAGGAACGTCCAACATTTAAGCGTGAACTTAACTCACGCTCAGATGGCAAACGATCCCCTGCTACTAAACAATCCTCTTCCATAATGGATCGGATTTTTTTTACAATTTCGAGATATACTTTTGTATTTGATGATGTCAATGGAAATTCCTCGCTTATTCTTTACCAATCAGCGCTAATTGTTTTGTTTTCTCAGCGACTTCATTTGGATCTACTTGACGGCGAGCTACTCCTGTCTCCATTGCTGCTTTCGCAACGTAAGCCGCTACTTGAGGCGCTACACGCGCGTCAAATGGCGCTGGAATGATATGGTCTGCATTCAACTCATCCTCTGATACAAGCTCTGCAATGGCTTGTACAGCTGCCATCTTCATTTCTTCATTAATTTGTGTCGCATGTACATCAAGTGCGCCGCGGAAAATACCTGGGAACGCTAGTACATTATTTACTTGGTTCGGGAAGTCAGAACGACCTGTTCCAACAACAGCTGCGCCCGCTGCTTTTGCCAATTCTGGCATAATTTCTGGAACCGGATTCGCCATTGCAAAAATAATTGCATCGTCATTCATTGTACGAACCATCTCTTCATTTAATGCACCCGCTGCAGATACACCAATGAATACGTCCGCACCTTGTAAAACGTCAGCTAAAGAACCTTCGATACGATTCTTATTTGTATATTTTGCAACTTCATCCTTCACCGGATTCATACCGACAGGACGACCTTCATAGATTGCACCTTTACGGTCACACATAATAACGTCACGTACACCATAGCGATATAAAAGTTTAATGATTGCAATACCTGCTGCACCTGCACCATTTGCGACAACTTTAATGTCGGACATTTTCTTTCCAACTAACTTCAGCGCGTTCACAAGACCTGCTACTGTTACGATAGCTGTTCCGTGTTGATCATCATGGAATATCGGAATGTTTGTCTCTTTTTTCAAACGTTCTTCAATAACGAAGCAGTTTGGTGCTGCGATATCTTCTAAGTTTACACCGCCAAAAGTTGGCTCCATTAATTTTACAGTTTCAACAATTTTATCTACATCGTTTGTATTTAAGGCAATCGGGAATGCATCTACGCCAGCAAAGCTCTTGAATAATACAGCTTTACCTTCCATTACTGGAAGAGATGCTTCAGGTCCAATGTTACCAAGACCAAGTACAGCCGTTCCATCTGTCACAACTGCTACCATATTTCCCTTCATTGTATATTCATATACCTTACTTTTATCGTCATAAATTTCTTTACAAGGCTCTGCAACCCCTGGAGAATATGCAAGACTTAAATCTTTTGCATTTTCTACTTTTACTTTTGATACAGTTTCTAATTTTCCTTGATGCACTTTATGCATATGAAGTGCTTCTTCACGAAGTGTTGACAAACTATCCACTCTCCTCAAATTATTCTGGCTGATATCAACTTCTCCAAGTGGTCTGACCACGAACACTACTACTATAATAATCGAAGTGTAGGGAAATTGTCCATTATATTTTCACAACGACATTTTCGTCCCCGACAATTTCACGAAGTGCTCCTAAGCATTCTTCACTTGGATGAATCGATAAACTTCGAGATAATTGTACCATTTTATGTTCCTTTTCATAATAAATTAGTACTTTCGTAAAACCTGAATAGTCAAACAATATTTTCGTAACTTGATTTACAAGCTTTTTTTCATATTGAGACGGCAATTTCACGTAAACAGATGCTTCTTTCATTCCTTCATAAACATCCATTTCTTCTAGCGGATATAGTCCATTCACGATCCATTGCAACTTATGATTTCTTTGCTCAATCGTACCATCAACTAAAACAATTTCCCCTTCTTGTAACCTGTGTGAAAAATGTATATACGTTTCTGGAAAAATGACGGCTTCCATTTCATCATTTTGATCACAGAATGTAATAAACGCCATCTTTTGCAACTTTTTCGTACGAATAACTTTCACACTTGTTATATATACGATTGCTCTTTGTACTTTTTTCTTATGTCGCATCGCCTGAGCAAGAGATGGGATTTCTAATTCTTTTCCTAACTCCGCATACTGCGCTGTCGGATAGCTAGATAAATAAAAACCGAGTGCTTCCTTCTCCTTATTTAACTGTTCAATAAAGGATAGCTCTTCTCCTTGTACATATTTTGATTTCGGAACAGCATCCCCTAAATCAAAGTCACGTGCAAGATTTGCATACTCTAACGCTCCTTTAAGACTTTTCCATAACGTCGTCCTCGAAACACCAAAATCGTCAAAACATCCAGACCAGACAAACGCTTCTAAATTTCGCTCTGTTACAAATTTTGATGGCATACGAAGACAAAACTCAAATAAATCTTCGAACATTTTTTTCTCTCGTTCTTCGAGTAGCGCAGTCACGGTAGCCATTCCGATATTCCGAATCGAAAGTAAACTATATCGAATCGCATTCCCTTCTATTTGGAAGTTGTAACCACTTCTCTGAAGAGACGGCGGTAAAACGTGAAAACCTTTCCGCTTCGTTTCTCGTACATACTGCACAATCTTATCTTCATTTCCAATTGCGCTTGATAATAACGCAGTCATAAATTCCAGCGTATAATTCGCTTTTAAATATGCAAGCTGGTACCCAATCATACTGTAAGCTACAGCGTGACTTCGGTTAAAACCGTAATTCGCAAATCTTACAATTAAATCGTAAATTTGTTCTGAAGATGTCTCGTTGTATCCGTTTTCCAAACACCCTTGAACAAAGTGCTTGCGCTCTTGATCTAAAATATCACGATTCTTTTTACTCACAGCACGGCGCAGTAAATCCGCTTCTCCAAGCGAAAATCCAGCTAACTTCGATGCGATTTGCATTATTTGTTCTTGGTATACGATTACGCCGTATGTTCGTTCTAAAATGGGCTTTAAATCCTGATGTAAATATTCAATTCGTCTTTCCCCATGCTTCGATTCAATAAAGGTTGGAATTTGTTCCATCGGTCCTGGTCTGTATAAAGAGTTAACAGCAACTATGTCTTCAAATTCATTCGGTTTTAACCCGCGAAGTACATTTCGCATACCACCTGATTCAAGCTGGAATACCCCTGTTGTATCCCCTCTTCCTAACAATTGAAACGTCTTTTCATCTTGAAGAGGTAAATTTCTTATATCAATTTGTTTCCCAGTTTTTTTAACAATAAACTTTATAATATTTTCAAGTAACGTTAAATTACGTAAGCCTAAAAAATCCATCTTGAGCAATCCAAGTTCTTCTAGTGCATCAGCTGGATATTGCGTAACATAAACATCGTTATGCCCTTCTTGAATCGCTATACTTCCCGTTAACGGTTCTTGGCTCATTATAACGCCAGCTGCATGAATAGACGTATGACGCGGTAATCCCTCTACACGTTTTGCAATTTCAAACACACGCTCATGCAAAAGATTCCCTTGTATAAACTCACGGAGCGATTGCGATTCCTCATATGCATCTTTTAACGTTATACCAAGCTTTGATGGGATAAGTTTTGAGAATATGTCGATATCTCTTGGCGGGAGCCCCATTACACGAGCAATGTCTCTAATTGCGGCTTTCGCTGCAAGAGTTCCGAACGTTACAATTTGAGCAACACGAAGCTGACCATATTTATCTTTCACATATCGAATCATCTCATCACGTCTTATATCTGGAAAATCAATATCAATATCTGGAAGTGTCACACGTTCAGGGTTTAAAAACCTTTCAAATAATAAGTCATATTCAATTGGATCAATATCTGTAATTTCCAATACGTAAGAAACGAGTGAACCCGCTGCCGATCCACGGCCTGGCCCAGTTAAAATCTGATTTTCATGTGCATATTTCATAAAGTCCCATACGATGAGGAAATAATCACTAAATCCCATACGAGAAATCACATGTAATTCATGATTCAAACGCTGTATATGCACTTCTTTCGGCGTACCATATCGTTTACTTAAGCCTTCTTCACAAACACGGCGCAAATACGTATCATTCGTCTCGTTAGATGGAACAGGAAACTTCGGTAGTTGATTTACATGGAAAGGAATTTCTACTTGGCAACGTTCCGCGATTGTTATTGTATTTTGAATCGCTTCCTCAGCATGAGAAAAGAGTGCTTCCATTTCATCCGATGACTTTAAATAATACTGATCCGTTTTCATTCTCGGCCTATCTGGATCAGTCATTTTCGTTCCGCCTTCAACAGATAATAAACATTCATGAACAAGTGCGTCACTTTGATTAATATAGCGAACATCATTTGTTGCAACGACTGGAACGTTTACCTTATTAATAAATTCAGGCAGTTTTTCTTGTAAAAGCAGTTCATCTTGAATCGCATGATGCTGCAAACTTATATAAAAATTGCTGAACATATTTTGATACGTATGAGCTACTTCTTCAGCCTGACTCTCTTTGTCTTCTAATAATAACTGTTCAATTTCTCCGTCTTTCCCTGGTGAAATTGCAATTAATCCTTTCGCATAATGAGCAAGCCACTTCTTCGGAATACCTTCTTTTGACTTCGTCATAATGCTGCTAGAAATCTTTAATAAATTTTGATAGCCTATTTCATTCTCAGCAAGTAAGACGAGTGGATAAGACCTTTCTTCTTCTTCACTAAAAATAGAAGCTGTTAAGCCGATAATAGGCTGTATACCATTTTTCTTGCATGCTTTATAAAACGGAATAACTCCATACATAACATTTTCATCTGTAATGGCCAGCGATGAAAATCCAAGCTCTTTCGCCCGAATGACAAGCTCATCAATTTTGCAAGCACTTTTTAATAAACTAAAAACGGTTTGACATTGTAAATGCACAAACTTCACTGTTGTACCCTCTCTTTACCTATTTGACTACTTTTATTATAGGTGATGAGGAAAGCGGAAATCAAAACATACTTCTCATACTTTGTCCATATATATGAAGAAGAAAGGGGAATGACGATGGATGTAAGAGAACATACTTTTTTCTCTCTGCTTATTATTAGTTACTTTATTGCCTTTGGAGTTATACTTGGTGGTTCATTAATTGGCGGATTTGGTGCATTTCTCATCGGAAAACCAGCTCTAACTTATATTAGTCAATTTGCTCAAAACTTAAGAATTTGGGCACTCGTTGCAGCAATTGGCGGAACGTTCGATACCTTCTATAGCTTTGAAAGAAGCTTCTTTGGCGGAGATATGAAAGATATCGTAAAACAAATTCTCCTTATTTTTTTCGCAACTGGTGGTATGCAAACTGGTCTTATTATTATTAAATGGCTTACACAGGAACATGTATGAGAGTACCGAGTGCCAATACAGCCAAAAGGTGGTATTTAGTTTTAGCTGGTGCTGCTGTTGGAGGGATTTTGAGCTGGTTTATTTTTTTGTACATATACGGTGTTTTTCAGCAGGAACAAGCTAGTAAAATAGCAGAACAAAAAGAAATCATCGAAAAACAAGAAGCAAAACTCCACGTCCTTCTCGAAGACCAAGAGAAATT
This sequence comes from Bacillus sp. RIT 809, assembly GCF_016892495.1. NCBI lineage: Bacteria > Bacillati > Bacillota > Bacilli > Caryophanales > Bacillaceae > Bacillus > Bacillus sp. RIT 809. The sequence continues at coordinate 173,358 of NZ_JAFEMR010000005.1, forward strand.
GAACACAGAAAATAAACGACTCTTAACAATTCAAGAAATCAAAATAAAAATTATAAATCGAAAAAAATATGATTTAGACAATCTTACACTTGAAAATATGACCACCTCTATCCATAATGATCTCCAGCATCTTTTAACGAAAAACATTCAAAGCATCGCAAAAAATAAAGACCTACTCAAAAAAGTCATTGAAAATAAAACGTACAAACATTACGATCGTATATACCGCTTTAAAGTAGACACAGTCTCTTTTGATACCGTACTTGAAATTAGTATTGATATAGAGAAAGAAAAATAAAAAAAGGAGGGCCTCAGCGCCTCTCCTTCTCTTTCGTTCAACATACAACTTCTTATTTACATAGCTCACGTAAATCAGCAAAAAGGCGATCCGCTTCTTCCCAAGAAGATGCTTTTGCACCAGAAGCCATCGGATGTCCTCCGCCATTATATTGCATTGCTAATTTATTAATAACTGGTCCTTTTGAGCGAAGACGAACACGAATAACATCATCTTCCTCTAAAAATAGAACCCATGCCTTTAATCCATCAATATTACCAAGCGCCCCGACAACACCAGATGCTTCAGTAGAAAGTACATCAAACTCTTCTAGTACCTCTTTCGTTAATTTAATGTATGCTGCGCCTTCTTCTACCATCGTGAAATTTTGTAAAATATAACCGTTTAAACGAGCAATCTTTTCTTTTGTCTTATACATTTCATTGTATAAATCTGTGAATTTCACGTCCATATCAACAAGCTCACTTACGTAACGAAGTGTTTTCGCTGTTGTATTTGGGAATAAGAAACGACCTGTATCACCGACAATACCCGCTAAAATAAGGCGAGCTGCTTCCTTTGATATCGTTAATCCTTTATCTTTTCCATAACTGTAAAACTCATAAATCATTTCACTTGTAGAACTAGCTGTCGTATCCACCCACGTAATATCTCCGTACGGGTCTTCATTCGGATGATGATCAATTTTAATTACCATCTTTCCTTTTGCATAACGTTGATCACAAACACGCTCTTGATTTGCTGTATCACAAACGATAACAAGTGCATCTTCATATACACTATCTTCAATATCATCCATTACTCGTAAAAACGCTAAAGAAGGCTCGTTGTACCCAACCATATAAATATTTTTCTCTGGAAACGATTCTTGCAGAATTGTACCAAGTCCGCACTGAGAACCTAACGCATCTGGATCCGGACGTACATGACGATGAATAATAATTGTATCAAACTCTTTAATTGCTCCTAAAATTTGCTCATGCATATGTATAATCTCCTTTTTATTCAACTTCTTCATTTTATCCCGCATTAACGTGTAGTAAGACTCCCACCTCAAAAGTATTAAAAACAATGGGGCAAAATTAATTTGGAGCCCGGATGCACATAAAAGCCCGATTGGTGAGGGCTAATAATTAGTACGTGGGATCTCCCCACACTAATTAAAGTTTCACTTTATCCCCCATTATAACGGAAAACATTTCATACATGCGAACAATTGCTTTATAATAAAAATTAGAAAGTTTAGATTTTTCTTTTTTCTAAATTGTTATTTTTATACCAATCGATGGGAGCGTGTATTATGCCAGTATTCGTCTTTTGTATTATCATCTCATTTGTGTTGTACCTCTTCTACAAAACAAAATTCTTTCGTACAAACCGTCCAATGGAGAAAGGTTGGCTCTCAGGAAAATCCGCAATGGCACTCGGCTTATTCGTCCTATTCTTTGGGATAAACCAATTCTTTTTAGAACTTTCAACTGCACGCATTATTGTTGGTGTTTTGTTTATTTTACTTGGCAGCGCGAGTACATTTAATGGATTCCGCCAATATAAACATTTTTTACCATTAGCAGTCAAAGAAGCCGAATCTTATAAAACAACGTAAAAAAAGCATCAATATTGTGATGCTTTTTTACGTCCCTTCACTTTCAAAATCGTATATGCAACAAACGCAGATGGTATATTAAAGAGATTACCTTGCACGTGAAAATGTAATTGTTCTTCTTCAAAAGACATCTGTTTGTATAATTCTTGCTGAGATAATCCTGTTCTTTTCTTTTTTTCATGCAATCCTTGTAAATATAAATATTGAATTGGTATCATCACAAGAAAGTAAAAGAGTGCGATACCACCAAAAAAGAGTACTTCTGATGACATATGGTATACCGCCTTCCGACATCTATTATCTTATAATACAGTTATAACATAGTATAAATTGAAATTAAATTAACATTCTGTTTTTTAACCATATAATTACGTCTCCGCATATATATCCTGCTAAAACTCTTCCACATCTTTAGCAACAGCTTCAAAGCCTAATAAAACAAAAAAGATGGAACAAACCAAAGCGATTTGTTCCATCTTTTTATTTATCGATCAATTGCACCATAAGTAACGCTTTCCCGACAACATTACCTTCATGATGCACTTCTACATCAACCTTACCAAATTTACGCCCAATTTCTAATACTTTCGGATGCACTGATACAACATTATCAATTTGAACTGGCTTTACGAAATAAATGGTTAAGTTTTCAACAATTAAATCGCTCTTCTTCTGCGCACGAATGACGCGGTTTGTTGCTTCTGTCACAATTGTTGTGAATACACCGTAAGATAACGTCCCAATTGAATTCGTCATTTGTGGCGTCACTGAAAATTGATATAAATGCTCATTTTTCGCTTCTTTCGGCGTCATAAATTGATTCGTTACAATGTCATCAATCGTTTCCCCAACTTGCGGTTGACGTTGAATCATTTGCAGCGCCTGAAGTACATCTTGACGGCTAATAATTCCTTGCAATTTATTTCCTTCGTCAACAACAGGAAGTAATTCAATACCTTCCCACACCATCATACGTGCCGCAGCTGCAACAGACATTTTTCCATTTACCGTAATCGGATGCTTTGTCATCACTTTATCAATTGGTGTTTCTTTCACGACACCAATCATATCTTTTGAAGTTACGATACCTAATACCTTTTTATTTTCATCAACAATTGGATAACGTCCATGCATCGTTTCTTCATTATACGCATGCCATTGCTGTACTGTATCATTTGGCTTTAAATATAACGTTTCTTCAATTGGCGTTAAAATATCTTCAACGAGTACAATTTCTTTCTTGATAAGTTGATCATAAATTGCACGGTTAATTAAAGTCGCGACCGTAAATGTATCATAACTACTCGAAATAATTGGAAGCTTTAATTCGTCTGCTAATTTCTTCACATGATCTTCCGTATCAAATCCGCCCGTAATTAACACTGCTGCCCCAGCTTCTAATGCTAATTGATGTGCGTTCGTACGGTTACCGATGATAAGTAAGTTCCCTGCTTCTGTATAGCGCATCATCGCTTCTAATTTCATAGCCCCGATTACGAATTTATTTAATGTTTTATGTAGTCCTTCTCTGCCTCCAAGTACTTGACCATCGACAATGTTAATGACTTCTGCATATGTCAGTTTTTCGATATTTTCTTTCTTTTTTTGTTCAATTCGAATTGTTCCGACACGTTCAATTGTACTAACATACCCTTTATTTTCTGCGTCTTTAATTGCACGGTAAGCTGTCCCTTCACTTACACTCAAATCTTTCGCAATTTGCCTCACAGAAATTTTATGCCCTACTGGCAGGCTATTAATATGTTCTAAAATTTGATTATGTTTGGTAGCCAAATGGTTTCACCATACTTTCTTTTCCCTAAATTCTTCATGTGTTGTATTTTCAGTATACTATATTTTCAAAACTGTTACACTCTCTCTTTGTATGTCTGTACTATTTTTTTTATAACAAAATGTGCCTTACATTACACCGGTCATTCTATTACAACAATGTAATGGTATTGTCATCTCGTTCGATAGTTTGTCCAGACGCTTCCATATACAATTAAGACAAGAAATGAAACAAAGGAGCGGATACATTATGAAAAAATTTTTAGAGGTTGTAGGTGCTGTATTTTTAGCTTTCGTAGACGGGAAAAAAGTTGCAATGGAGTTGAATGAAACACCCGAACAGCCACGTACAAAAAGAAAAGAATCACCTAAACAAATACAAACTTTAAAAACTGTACTACACACATAAAAAACCCTTCACTTGTCGTTTCAAATGAAGGGTTTCTTTTTTATAGTGTAATACTTTCCCCAGCTTCTAATACTTTCCCTGTACAATTTTGTAGCTTTTCTACAAATCGATATGGATCTTGTTCAATAACCGGGAACGTATTATAATGCATCGGTACAACTGTTTTCGCACCAGTCCATTTTGCAGCTAAAACAGCATCTTCTGGCCCCATTGTGAAATTATCGCCAATTGGTAAAAATGCTACATCAATATTATTAAGTTCTCCAATTAACTTCATATCAGAGAATAACGCAGTATCTCCTGCATGATATACCGTTTTCTCCTCTGCCGTAAACAAAATACCAGCTGGCATACCTGTATATGTAATCGTCTTATTTTCTTCATCAATATAACTAGATCCGTGGAACGCTTGTGTGAATTTCACTTTACCAAAGTCAAATTCATGTGAACCTCCAATATGCATTGGATGTGTATTTACACCTTGCCAGCCTAAAAATGTCGCTAATTCAAATGGTGCCACAACGACCGCATTATTTTTCTTTGCTAACGCTACTGTATCCCCAACATGATCACCGTGTCCGTGCGATAAAATAATCGCATCAACTTTTACATCTTCAGCCTTTAAATCTGTTTTCGGATTTCCTGTTAAAAACGGATCAATTAAAATAACTTTTCCATTCGTTTCAATCTTTACAACTGAATGCCCGTGATAAGATACTTTCATCCTTACATTCCTCCCCTATTCACATTCTCACTTTTTATTCTACATGATTTCTCAATTACCTGTCTTTTCTAACATCTATTTACTTGTCATAACGCTTTCATCCGATGTAAAGTTATATTTGTAATTAAATATCTCGGGGGTGCCAATCGATGAATGCTAGATTAGAAAATTTAATGCAATGGCTAAAAGAAAAAAACGTAGAAGCTGCGTTCTTAACTTCTACACCGAACGTTTTCTACATGACAAACTTCCACTGTGAACCGCATGAAAGACTACTTGGTATGTTTGTATTCCAAGAAAAAGAACCTATTTTAATTTGTCCTAAAATGGAAGAAGGTCAAGCGCGTAACGCTGGCTGGGCACATGAAATTATCGGATTTACTGATACTGACAGACCATGGGATATGATTGCAAAAGCAATTAAAGATCGTGGTATTGATGCAAATGCAGTTGCAATTGAAAAAGAACATTTAAACGTAGAACGTTACGAAGAATTAACAAAATTATTCCCAAATGCAGCTTTCAAATCAGCTGAAGAGAAAGTTCGCGAGCTTCGCTTAATCAAAGATGAAAAAGAACTTTCTATTTTACGTGAAGCAGCTAAAATGGCAGACTATGCTGTTGAAGTTGGTATAAATGCAATTAAAGAAAATCGTAGTGAGCTAGAAGTATTAGCAATTATTGAGCATGAATTAAAAACAAAAGGCATCCATAAAATGTCATTCGATACGATGGTATTAGCAGGTGCAAACTCTGCTCTTCCACACGGTATTCCAGGTGCAAACAAAATGAAACGCGGCGATTTCGTACTATTTGATTTAGGTGTAATCATTGAAGGTTATTGCTCTGACATTACACGTACAGTAGCATTTGGTGATATTTCTGAAGAACAAACTCGCATTTACAACACTGTACTTGCTGGACAACTACAAGCAGTTGAAGCATGTAAACCAGGCGTTACATTTGGTGCAATTGACAACGCTGCTCGCTCTGTTATCGCAGATGCAGGTTACGGAGACTTCTTCCCACACCGCCTTGGTCACGGACTTGGAATTAGCGTACACGAATATCCAGATGTAAAAGAAGGCAATGAGTCTCTATTAAGAGAAGGCATGGTCTTCACAATCGAGCCAGGTATTTACGTACCAAACGTAGGCGGCGTTCGTATTGAAGATGATATTTACATCACAAAAGACGGATCAGAAATCTTAACGAAGTTCCCGAAAGAATTACAATTTGTGAAATAATAAAAAAGGTAGCGTGATCGCTACCTTTTTTCTATCTTCTCTACTATTTCAAATTTCTCTACAATCATTTTTGCTGGGTAGCTTTCAAGTATTTGAGAAGACCATACATTTATTTTATCCCCTGTTTTTAATTGATCATATGCATTTTTATCCTTAAAGCTCAAGACTGTATCTGATGGATGCTCTTTATTCATTTGTTGTTCCATATAATTTTGCAACTCTACTTTTGTTTTAAAAGTTTTATCACTGTCAAAAAATATTGTGCCACCTCTCAATATTACATACCCTTCTTTAAGTTCTTCTTTTACTCCTACTTGCTCTACTGTTTTCGTAGTACACGCTGATAATATTATTAGAAACACACCTAAAAATAAAATATTAATGAAGAAGAACATGGCTTTCCTCATAACGATTCCTCCCATATCGAGTCATTCAAAAGAAATTATTTCTTTTCTATTCCTTCCACGCATTATACTATTAACATGCAGAATTTTCTAAAATAAGGAGGTTTATATGTTACAACAACAGTTAGAAGAAATTCGTAATAATAATTATGTAATCAATGGTGCACTTAATATTGATTCTTTAAGTTCCAGTATGCTTCAACATATTGGTGTTACTGATAGCTATTTAAGGGACAAACTCATTTACTCTACTTTTTATCATCTAATTAAGAAAGACTATATTTCACACACACACTTACAGAAACTATTATCAGAAAGCATCAGTGACAATTATTTATTTTATAAAATTCATTCAGGTGACGACGATGCTGTATTTACCCGTGCATTTACAACATTATTAATCGCCCTCATTATTGATGCTGATACAAATCATAATTTCCTATCACAGACTGATATTTTAAATGTGAAGGATAAATTAATTCTATATATGAACAAAGAACAGGATTTCCGTGGGTATGTGCAAGACCACGGCTGGGCACATAGTATCGCTCATGCTTCCGATACATTTGAAGCGCTTGTTAATAATCCTAAACTGGAAACTTCACATTACGAAGAAATACTACAAACTTTATTAAACAAAGTTTGTGTCCATTCCATTTATTACAAATATGAAGAAGATGAGCGTATCGTTTATCCGATTGTCGCAATGCTACAAAATGGCTTAGAGGAAGAAATACTCATATTAGCCCTTCGTGATCTAGTAGCTCAATTACAAGTTCAAAAACCGACACTACATATTGACTCGTATGAATTTCTATACGGAAATATAAAATCTTTCTTGCGCAGCTTATTTTTCAAATTACGTGCAATGTCTATATGTAAAAAAACTGAATGTGAAATTGAAAAATTACTACAAGAACTTCATAAATATTATTACTAAAAAAGAAGGCCACTCAAAAAGTGCCTTCTTCTATTTCACTAATATTTAATTGAAATTTCACGATCCAAACTGAGAAAAGGTGGACAAGAAACGCAAACACCATACATGCTCCACTTAAAAAAGTTAATATAGGATGCGAATACACGTGCCCTAAACCATAGGATATTACCACGAGAAATATTGTTATGTAAATATAAATTGCTCCATGTATTTGCTTCATATTAGCCTCCTTTTCCCATATTATAACATAAATTTTCTGATTATTCACATTAATTAACTGTAATTAATATTTCTCCACTGTTACACCTCTAACAGCCGCCTTAATATAAGGTGCTCCTTGTAAACTTTGTAAATCCTCTGTTTTTCCGGTTACGACTACACCGTATATTGGTAAGTCTTTCAGGTTGGTGTTTTTTACTTCCTTATAGTTTGTCCTAAAATGGTCTTGAAATCCCCCTTTATTTTCACTTAAAGATTTCATAGAACCAATAAATCCTATAGAGTTTCTTTTAATATCCTCGTACTCATCTTTCTTTCTATCAGCATAACTCCCCTGAAATCCAAACACAGCTTTTGATTTCTCTATTAATAATGATTCAAACGTATCATGGCTCATTCTGCTCTCCTTTCTATATACTCAACGTTTGAGAGTGTAAAATGTATACAACTTTTCTAAAAAAACTCATAATAAAAAGCACATCTTCGCCAATGTGCTTCTCTCAAAAATACTATTCTATTATTTCACCGCTTCTTTCACAACATTTTGAATCATAACGACTTCCGTTTTCATATCGACAGCCGGAGCATCCTCATCAATACATTCATACCAAAACTCCAAATGCTTTTTATCAATTTCATGATGAGAATTTTCGACATGAGCCCCACCTTCTCCTTGCACAGAATACCAATATAAGTACTCTTCTCCATCTCTTATTTCCCGGAAAATTGTCTCTACATACATCTTTTCGTCGTTTAATGTCAAAAGCACTTCTTTCATATTGTCATTAAGAAGCTGCATCCATTCATCTACACGATGACTTTTACCTTGTTTCACTTTAAATCTCGTTAACTCCACATTCATTTTTATTCCCCCGTTCTCTTACGTACAAACAAACTATATTCTATTGGATTATGAAAACTTAATTTAATAGCTAGCTTCTAGTCTCCACCGCCTCCGCAATCTCCTCCACCATCACTTGAACTGCTACAATCGCTGCTACTATAGTCACCAAGTCCACTTGATGAGCTTGAGGCTTGTGAAGATTTTTTTCTCTTGTTTCTTTTCTTATCTTTGTTACTCTCATGACTAGGCCACACTTTATAAAACAATATGAAAAATAGGACTAATTCTATTGTGAAAATGATAACGTCTAAAATACTTTCAATAATATTGGGTGTTATTCCAAAACTATAGAATACTTCAAATGAATAAGCACACAAAATCACATAAATAGCCATACTGATATACCTAAATGTTCTACCTATAATAATTGCTATTTTCTTTGAGAGTGGTATATCCTGTTCCTGTTTTTTCTTTATATATTTTTGTTTTCTAACTTGCTTTCTCTTTCTACTTTTTCTCCCCATCCAATCCCCTCTTTCGACTTCCCTTTTCCGTTTAATTCCAAATTATCACAAAAATATACATTGTAACAAGCGAATTTTCTCGTAAAGTTTTGTTTACTTTTTGTAAAGTTTCATTTACTTATTACCTAAAAATGGATATGATAAATGTAACAAATTTACAAAAAGGAGACTTTGTATATTTGATTAAAAATAAAGTAAAACAATTCCGCGTCGTTAGAGACATCACCCAAGAGCAATTAGCCTCCTCTGTTCAAATCACTAGACAATCCCTCATCGCTATCGAGAAGAGTAAATACAACCCAAGTTTAGAATTAGCATTGAAATTATGTGAGTTTTTCAACTGTAAAGTAGAAGATTTATTTCAATTAGATAAAACTGGGGAGGAAAAAGAATGAAAAATACTTTTAATCAAGAATTCATTTCAGATCTTACCATTTTAGTGTTAGGATCGATTTTCCTTTATTTCAATAGTAGTGATGAAGAAAAGATTCGTTCTGTCCTTCTATTCGCTGGCGTATACATACTCTTAGCCTTGGTACTATTTGTAGTGAAACGAATATTCTTTAAGAAAAAAAAGAAAGAGTCCGAGAAATACCCATTACCTGAGACAGATGAAAGAATTGAAAAAATGGGCTTAAAATTTATGGCGCAAATTTTCGGTCTTTCTCATTTAATTGGCTCTGCGATACTATTTGTTTTATATATCACTAACGAAAATTCGACGATACGAGTAGAGTATGCCCTGTATTACTTGTTTGGAATTCTTTTCTTCACAATGATGTTCGGCTTGAAAATTGTGAAGAAATTAGATAATTAGTTTAAACAAAAAGACCCTTCCTACAAAGGAAAGGTCTTTTTGTTATTTCTATTATGATAAAGCAGGAGCTTTTTCAAGAAGCTCTTTCGCATCAGCATATTGTAAGCCGTGCGCTTCTGCAACCGCTTCGAATGTTACATAGCCATCTAATGTGTTAATACCTTTTAATAATGCAGCGTTGCCTAGGCAAGCTTCTTTGTAGCCTTTGTTAGCAATTTGTACTGCATATGGTACTGTTACGTTTGTTAATGCAAGAGTTGATGTACGTGGAACCGCACCTGGCATATTTGCAACTGCATAGTGAACAACACCATATTTCTCATAAGTTGGGTTGTCATGAGTTGTAATACGGTCAGTTGTTTCGAAAATACCACCTTGGTCAATCGCAATATCTACAACGACAGAACCTGGTTCCATTGATTGAATCATTTCTTCTGTTACAAGTTTTGGCGCTTTTGCACCTGGGATTAATACTGCACCGATTACAAGATCAGATTCTCTTACAGCTTCTGCAATGTTGTACGGGTTAGACATTAACGTTTTTACTTGGTTTCCAAAAATATCATCTAATTGACGAAGACGTTCTGCACTTAAGTCGATGATTGTTACATCTGCACCTAAACCTACTGCAATTTTCGCTGCGTTTGTACCAGCTTGACCACCGCCGATAATTGTTACTTTACCGCGTTTAACCCCTGGAACACCTGCAAGTAAAATACCTTTTCCGCCTTTGTTTTTCTCAAGGAACTGTGCACCGATTTGCGCAGACATACGACCTGCAACTTCACTCATTGGTGCAAGTAATGGTAAAGAACGATTGTCTAACTGTACTGTTTCGTATGCAATTGATACCACTTTGTTATCAATTAATGCTTTTGTTAATTCTGGCTCTGGAGCTAAGTGTAAATATGTGAATAAAATTAAACCTTCACGGAAATAACCGTATTCACTTGCAACTGGCTCTTTTACCTTCATAACCATATCTTGATTCCATGCTTCTTCAGCAGTTTCAACAAGTTTCGCACCAGCTTGTACGTATTCTTCATCTGTAAAGCCTGATCCTACACCTGATCCTTTTTGAACAAAAACTTCATGACCATTTTGTACTAAATGTACAGCTCCCGCTGGCGTCATTGCCACGCGGTTTTCATTGTTTTTAATTTCTGTTGGAATACCGATACGCATTATTAGTTCCCCCTTGAGTTATGAAATGACCCCTGAATCATTTTTTAAAGCGCTTTCTACGCTCTTATATTCTAACATAATATCTCAATATTTGACAAAAAATAATACAAGTTTTCCGATAGATTTAATCTTGCATTAAAGGACAGTATTATCCGTACCTCTCAGTATAAAGGATAAACTGTCCAATTATTCGAAACTTCACTTTATTTAATTCTATCGATGTCTATGAATAACATCAACAGCGCCGGTTACTTCAATAATCGTACCAGTAATCATATCGGAATCTTCTTCACATAAAAACGAAATGGTTCTTGCAATATCTTCGCCTGTTCCAGATCTACCAATTGGTGTGTTACTACCTTTCAGATTTCGCGCTTCTTCAATCGTTGCTTCTTTCATTTCACCAATTATATCACCAGGGCAAACCATATTCGCAGTAATACCATATTCCGCCTCTTCGTAAGCTACTGTTTTCGTTAATGAAACAAGTCCTACTTTCGCAGCCGCAAAGGCTGAACGATAAATCCATCCAGGTGCGCTATCTGCCCCTTGAAATCCATAGTTAATAATACGGCCAAATTGCTGGTTTCTCATAATCGGTACGACAAGTTTTAATAAATGAAACACCGCTGTTAAATTACCCTGGATCATTTCATTCCATTCGTCTTCTTCGTAATCAACTAATTTTTTCCTTTCAAATACGTAAGGACCAGCATTATTAATTAAAAAGTCAATTTTGCCAAAACGGCTCATCGCTTCTTCTACTATTTTATGTAAATCTTCCTTTTTCGTGACATCAGCTTGCACGAACTGTAGACGTTCTTCCATATTTTTATATGTTTCTTTCATCGTTTCCATAGCAGTTACATCGCTATGATACGTTACTGTTACTGAATACCCTTTAGCCAATAACTTTTCTGTTACTTTCTTTCCTAAACCTTTCGTACCGGCTGTAATGAGCGCATGTCTCACAAAACTGCCTCCTTTTAAATTGCCATACTTCATATGTAACAAGTTCTCGCTCCAATTACAACTAAAATGAATTGAAACAAAGTTTTCAAAATTCTGTAACGTTTTAACAGGCACATTACCATAATTTGTTTTATAATTAAGTTGTAAACAGTTATAAAAATGATTGGGAGGAATTTACTATGAATAATACATATACAAATATTTTAATCGCGGTGGACGGTTCTAAAGAAGCAGAAAAAGCCTTTAAAAAGGCAATTCAAGTCGCAAAACGAAACAATGCAACATTAACAATTGCTCATATCGTTGATGTAAAAGCATACTCAGCAGTAGAGGCGTATAGCCGAGCAATTGCTGAACGTGCAAATCTATTTGCAGAAGACTTATTAGAAGACTACAAAAAAACTGCGCTTGAAGCTGGCCTTGAAAACATTGAAACTGTATTAGAATTCGGTAATCCTAAATCTAAAATTTCAAAAGAAATTGCTCCAAACAATAAAGTAGACTTAATTATGTGTGGTGCAACTGGTTTAAATGCTGTTGAGCGTTTCCTAATTGGTAGCGTCTCTGAACATATTATTCGCTATGCGAAATGCGATGTCCTTGTTGTCCGTGGTGATGAGGAGCAAGGTGAGCTTTAATTTATAAATAAAACACCAAGTCCACATGGGCTTGGTGTTTTTCATTTCACATATTTCACTACAAATACGAAACAAGCTACAACAACAATGACAACTGCAAACACATAAGGCGGAAGGAACTTCAAAGACCATAGCGCCATCATTATCGTCGCAACCGTTAAGTACGTTTGCTTTGCATCTTCTGTCATTTTTTTACGAAGTAAGAAAACATACACATAACCGATTGGCGGCGTAATGAAGCAAAGAACATATATAATTTTTGATTTTAAATACCACTTTTGTTCTCCAAGTTTCTTTATGTCTTCTTCTATTCTCTTACTCTCTTGTTCTCTCGCTTCTTCTTCAATAGGATCTTCCTCTTCTCCTCGCTTTTCTTTCATATAAGGAAGAAAGTGCATGAAAAAATAACATGCAAATACAATTGCCCAAAATTCAATATCCAATCTTTCTAGTGGAATATGCTCACTAAAAAATGCAGCAGCAATCACTAAAGAAAAACAATACGTTGTCATCCAAAATGAACGTTTTCTCTTTTTCCGTTCTATTTCTTTTTTACCTTTTACTTCTTGTACTTTCTTTTTTCTAGAAAGCCATACAGAAATACAGCAATCTACTACAAATAAAGTAAAGATAGATATTGCTATATGTATTGTTTTTACATTCTCAAATGTAAATATTTTTGGGAATGCAACGTGTAATACAATTAGCGTATACAAAATTAACCCTACAAAATAAATACGTCTCATTTTCCATTCCTTTCTTATTTTCTAACATTACACTAACATACATTTTTTAGTAATAGACGGACAAAATATATGTGTTTAGAAAAGGAGGGTGCTACATGGATGATTATGAACGTATTATTTTAGATGTGAATGGGAAAGAAATCGAAATGTTAGATACGATCCGCACACATTTTAAAGAGAAACATGGTGTGGAAGTAAGTAATGGTGCATTACTTAGAGATTTGATGGATATTGAGTATATTCGAATTACGGAAGGTCGACATAAGTATGATTAATCGATGAAACTTTAAGCCTAGAACATATTGTTCTAGGCTTAATTAAATTCATGCGAAAAATGTTATAATTAGGAAAAAGGATGGAGGATACCAAAATATGAAATCCGAAAATATCTCAAAACATTTTCACACATTACATGTGCAAAGAAACCAGTTCCTTCCTAAGCTTCATTCACTTTCACACGAACAACTATGGTACAGGAAAGAGGATGGAAAATGGTCTATTGGTGAACACTTTTATCATTTATATTTAATTGCAAGGATGCTAAAAGTAGCGATTAAATTCTCTTTCACTCTTATCCCTTATGCCAAGCTAAGAAAAAACGCCCCATTTGCAACTGACATACATGACATTTATGCCGAATATAAAGAAAAACACGGCAGAGGCATGAAAGCCCCTTGGATTTTAATCCCTTCAAAAAAAATCTATTATTCTATGAGTGCAATAGAATTAGAAGAATTACTTTCACGTGAAACGGATGAAATAAAAAAACTAGTTCAAAATATAGAAGAAAATATTGCAGGACATATCGTATTTTTAGATCCCATTGCTCACTACCCTAACCTTATTCAATCTATCGAGCTTTTAGCGATTCACGAGAAGCATCATTTTATGATTATGAAAAACAATTATGAAATGATAGATACATACCTAAAAGTCTAAATACAAAAAGGTAAGGTACTTTTTAAAAAGCACCTTACCTTCTATATCATACATCATTTAACTTCCAACAAACTCTATGGCTAACCCCTTCGCCTTCTCCAAAGCGTTTTTGATTTGTTCAAACCCTGTTCCGCCAGCACTATTACGGCGCTTTACAGCAGCATAAGGTGACAGAACCTCATACAAATCTTCTTCAAATAACGAACTCATCTCTTTATATGTTTCAAGTGGCACATCTAATAAATAAATTCCTTTTTGTGTGCAATGTAGAACTAACTTCCCAACAATTTCATGAGCTTGACGGAATGGTAGTCCTTTATTTGCTAAGTAATCAGCAATTTCTGTTGCGTTAGAAAAATCTTGCGTCACAGCTTGCCCCATTTTTTCTTTGTTTACAGTCATCGTTTCTAGCATGCCTGCCATAATATGAAGGCACCCTTCTACTGTTTTTACTGTATCAAACATTCCTTCTTTATCTTCTTGTAAGTCCTTATTGTAAGCGAGTGGTAATCCTTTCATTACTGTAAGTAAACTGAATAAATTACCGTATACTCTGCCCGTTTTACCACGAATAAGTTCCGCCATATCCGGATTTTTCTTTTGCGGCATAATACTGCTTCCAGTTGCGTATTGATCGCTCATTTCAATAAATTGAAATTCTTGACTACTCCATAAAATAAGTTCTTCGCAAAAGCGTGATAAGTGCATCATAAGCATAGATGAGTTACTTAAAAACTCCAGTATGAAATCACGATCGCTTACCGCATCTAAACTATTTTCATAGATTCCATTAAATCCAAGAAGTTCCGCACTATATTCTCGGTCAATCGGGAATGTTGTACCAGCTAGTGCTCCTGCTCCTAATGGTGAAATGTTAATACGCTTTAACGAATCTTCATAACGATTCACATCGCGCTCTAACATCCAAAAGTAAGCAAGAATATGATGAGCAAACGATATAGGCTGTGCGCGCTGCAAATGCGTATAACCAGGCATAATGGTTTCAATGTTATTTTCAGCTTGATGAACAAGAACAGTTTGCAATTGTTTTGTAGCTTTTATAATATCTTCTACTTTTTCTTTTAAATACAAATGCATATCTGTCGCTACTTGATCGTTACGGCTTCGGCCTGTATGAAGTTTCCCTCCTACTTCACCGATTCTTTCAATTAACATTTTTTCAATGTTTAAGTGAATATCCTCAGCTTCTACCGAGAAATGAAGTTTATTCTTTTTCGCTTCTTCTAATAAATATTGAAGCCCTATCTTGATTTTCTCTGCTTCCTCTTTCGTAACGATGCCTTGCTTTGCTAACATCGTAACGTGTGCAATACTCCCTTTTATATCTTGGCTAACCAATTGCTTATCAAAGGAAATAGAAGCTCCGAATTCTTCTACCCATGCTTCAGCTTCTTCTGTAAAACGTCCGCCCCAAAGTTTACTCACGCTTCCACCTTCTTTTGATTCACTTGGCTGTATACTTTTGTAGGTAAACCGAATAATGAAATGAAACCAACTGCTGCATCATGATTAAATTCATCCTGGGCAGTATACGTTGCAAGTTTTTCATCATATAAAGAGTACTCAGATTTACGTCCTTCTACAATCGCATGACCTTTAAATAATTTCACACGTACTGTACCTGTTACATTTTTTTGCGTTTCTTGTAAGAAAGCATTGAGTGCTTGTTTTAAAGGTGAGAACCATAAACCGTTATAAATTAATTCTGTTAGTTTTTGCTCAATCATCGGTTTGAAATGAGCGACCTCTTTCACAAGTGTTAAATCTTCAAGTTCTTTATGCGCTGTTATTAATGTCATTGCCGCTGGGCATTCATACACTTCACGAGATTTAATACCGACAAGGCGATTTTCTACATGATCGATACGTCCAACGCCGTGTTTTCCAGCAAGTGCATTTAACGTTTTAATTAGTTCTGAAAGTGAATATGCAGTGCCGTTTAAAGTCGTCGGTACCCCTGTTTCAAATCCGATTTCTACAAACTCTGGTTTATTCGGTGTATCTTCTAATGCTAATGTCATCTCGTATGCTTCTTCTGGCGGTGCTGCCCATGGATCTTCTAAAATTCCACATTCGTTGCTGCGTCCCCATAAGTTTTGATCGATTGAAAACGGGCTATCTAAATTAATTGGAATCGGTATATCATTTTCTTTTGCATATGCAATTTCTTCTTCACGTGACCATTTCCATTCACGTACAGGCGCAATAACTTCTAAATATGGATTCAACGCTTGAATAGAAACTTCAAAACGAACTTGGTCATTCCCTTTCCCTGTACATCCATGTGCAACTGCCGTTGCGCCTTCTTGTTCTGCAATTTCTACTAATTTTTTCGCAATAAGCGGACGAGATAATGCAGAGACAAGAGGATATTTCCCTTCGTATAACGTGTGAGCTTGCATCGCTATCAATGCATATTCATTCGCATATTCTTCTTGAACATCAATCATATATGATTTAATTGCTCCTACTGAAAGTGCTTTTTCTTTTACAAACGCTAAGTCTTTACCTTCCCCTAGATCTAAGCAAAGCGCGATAATATCATAATTCTTCTCTTGTAACCATTTAATTGCAACGGAAGTATCAAGACCTCCGGAATATGCTAATACAACTTTTTTCTTCTCCATTTTGCATCCCCCTAAAGAATAAATATTCATCTTTTCTTATAATAATCCAAACTTTATCACCTTTCATAAAATGAATCAAGGGGAATTTATAATTTTTTTCAAACAATTCCGTCGAACTTCTTTCTTTTTTTATGTAAAATAGAGGCAGGAAACTGGAGGGGTGTCTATGAAAAAGTATTTTATATACAATGAGCATCTAGGAATTGAAGTGCCGAACATACAAGAAAAATGGGAAGACATCTCTGAACAAGCGCAGCATTCTATTTTATTAAAATGGGAGCAGGTTCGCGGAAAAATACCTGATCGTATACAAGAGCTTGAGCATCATATTAATCAAAAACAACATTGTTTAAATAACGAAGATAATTTCGAAATTTCCTGTAGGCTTAATTCAGAAATTGCCGATCTCGCTTCAATTATTAACGATCTTTGGCTTTGGTATCGTCTAACGCAAAACGTATCTGAGGGAAAAGCACACCAATGAAAAAAGCATGCCCCTCATTTACTTTGGGTCATGCTTTTTTATCGTAACAAGCTTTGCAATATATTTCTTGCGCCGTTTTTGCTAAACATACATCAAACGGGCCTACTAATATACTTCTTTCTTTCGGCAACTTCACAAAAGCAACAAGTTCTTCTTCATATTGAATCTTTTTCTCGCAAATTGCACATACTAATTCCTTTCTCTTGAACATATCTTTGAACATGATTCATCATCCCCTTTTATCTATTTATATTAATATAATCTCACAACAAGTAATCCTTGTAAAAAATGACACATCACAAATCATCTCGTTCATATACTAATGAAACGTATTTATGAATGAAAGGAGGCCTTTAATGTATGCGAGCTTTCATTATTATCGCTTTAACTTTTTTAAGTGTTATTAGTTGGGATGCATTTTTTAAAGATAAAAGTGACGAAAAAAATACAACTGAATAAACAGCTATCTTTTCTTACTTATTGGACAAACTTCTAAAAACTGTCCAGTCCTGCAAAATAACTTAGGCTTTTCTACAAAAATATTTAAAGATAACAATTTTTGTAGATTCCCTCCGGTTATTGTCGGTTTCCATCCGCATACATTTTTTGAAAGTATGATATAATAATATAAATCTTGAAGGAAGGGATTTTGATATCATGATCGCTCGAAGGAGCATGTGGCATCGTATTGACGAATCATACACGTAGCGTATTTTTCAGCTCAGATACTTTAGTCTAGCGAAAAAAATACGAGAGTGGGGAAATTATGATTGCCCGAAGGATAATTTGGCAAAAAAAAGACTCTTCTTACACATAGCGTTTTGTTTAGGACTTAATTGTTACTAACTAAACAAAACAAAGAAGAGCAGGATTGCTAAATGAAGAATTCTACTCCACGTTTTGTTTAGTCGCTTTAAGACTTAAACTAAAACGAAGGTAGGGAGAATTGATGGACGAGAGGATTATTCGTTATTTCTTCAGCGACATATAGCGTAGTTAGTTTTACGTAAACTAACTGAAAGCTACATGTGAGCTCGTAGTTAGTTTACAACACCAAAAGGACTACTAACTACGGAAAGAAGGAATAACGATGAGGAACATCCAAAGTCGACAAATTATTAAAGAAGTTTTTATGGTTTTAATCGGTTCATTTATATTAGCAGCAGCGCTATATCACATTCACTTCCAAAACCACTTAACAGAAGGTGGCTTTGTAGGTATTGCACTATTTATCCAAAATTTTTATGATATTTCACCATCTATTTCAACTGTAGTAATGGATATCCCTATTATTTTACTATGTGCTTCATTTTTAGGTAGAAAAATGGTTGGCTATTCATTCTTAGGTTCACTTTCATTCGGAGTATTTTATTCCCTTATGGAAAATTATTCTCCTTTTACGGTAGATTTATCAAATAATTTATTTATAGCTGCAGTAGTTGGCGGTGCGTTAGCTGGTATTGGACTCGGTTTTATATTGCGATTTGGCGGTGCAACCGGTGGAGACGATATTTTAACAATTATATTAAGTAAACGAACTCGGTTTACAATTGGGCAAATTTTCTTCGTCTTTGACGCGATTGTTCTTGCGCTTTCATTATATTATTTAAATTGGACAGAAATTGCTTTTACTATTCTTTCGATTGCCGTACAGGCAAAAACATTGGATTTAATTTACTATCCAAAAACAGAAAAGAAAGCAGCAAAGCAACCCGTTTCTATTCCAATATCCAAAAAACATGCGACAAACTAAAAAGCGAAAGGCTTCGGCCTCTCGCTTTTTTTTCATGCTCTCTTTTCTTTTTCTAATATGTAGCGTACTTGATAAAACTTATTTGCAAATTCAGTAACATTCCTCGTTAAGCGATAGTTCACTGTAGAGCCAATTGCCATTCCAAGTACAGGAATGCCTTGGAATAATTTACGACGGAGAGCATAAATCGAAAATGTCTTCAAAATTTGTTTTAACACAACCTCAGTAGAAGCTGGCTTTAACACCTCTTCGTCTCCTTCATAAAAGAATGAATCTTCTTGCTCAAGTTCTCTCAGTAAATTGTACCATGCGTATTGCTGAAGTCTCGCCGGCAATAATGCTGCATGGAATACCTTTAACGCAAGCATCATTTCATACGGCTTGTTCACATCATGCCCAAATGATGTCGCAATAAGTTGTACAGCCTTCACATTTAACGCAATCATAACCGGAAAATCAGCCGTTAATAATAATAGACCGCCAGCACCTGTTGCTCCGCCTTGTACGAATGAATATAGACGATGACGTGCTGTTTGCTGCTCTGCTATGTATGTTAATTGATCAATAGATAACGCCTTCAAATCTTCAAGTTGCTCAATTGATTCATCAAATAATCTCGATGTTCCTAAAATACGATTACGTGCATCTAACTGTGATTGTGAACTTTGAATAAGTGCATGCAAATGAAAGAGCCATCCATCTGCTTTCGTAAAAAAGTCTTTTCGTTTTTTCTCAGGTAGTTTTGCAACTGTAGTATGCAACCACTTATCAAACATCTTTTGAAAATCGGTCGCTTCTTGCTCTACTAATTGCCCTTCCCACTCTTTTATATTTTCTAAAATGGCTTGTTCTCGCTTCGATCGCATCACAACAACCACCTCGTTCGATTTTTTTCTATTGTATCATATTTGCAAATATGCTTGTACATCGCATGTTCTTTATTTACAGCCTAAGAAGTCGCAACAATCTATCCGAATAAATGGTACCAGTTTCTATTCAGCTAGATTATAATCGTCCCTATACAAAACAAATAAGGAGCGATTATACATATGTACCCACGTGCAAAAGCTTTTGGCATTGCTATACATCACGGTCGCCTTCTCGTACAAGAATATCATACAGGCGATGAAACATATTACCGATCTCTTGGCGGATCAATTGAACTTGGTGAAAAATCAGCACATACTGTTATTCGCGAATTTCAAGAAGAGCTTCACACAGAAGTGGAAATCACCAATTATTTAGGCTGCTTAGAAAACATCTTTCATCTAGATGGAGAAATTGGTCATGAAATCATTCAGCTATATTCTTTACGCTTATTAGACATGCCACTATATGAAATGGAAATACTGAATATACCAGATGAACAAACACTGTCATATGCAAAATGGATTTCCCTCACTGCATTCATTCAAAAAGAAAAATTACTATATCCGGATGGAATTTTGAAATATATCCAAAAGAAAAAAGACGAGATCCTATAGGATCTCGTCTTTTTTTTCATATAGTATATTAACCAATATCTCCAAGACGTAATACGTCACGAGCAATCATAACTTCTTCGTCAGTTGGAATTACGATAATTTTTACTGGAGAGTGCGGGAAGCTGATGAATGCTTCTTCACCGAATACGTTATTGCGTTTTACGTCGAAGTATACACCCATGTACTCAAGGCCTTCTAATACGCGCTCACGAATAACTGCACTGTTTTCACCTACACCAGCTGTAAAGATGATAGCGTCAACGCCTTTCATACGAGCTGTGTAAGAACCGATGTATTTATGGATACGGCTTACGAACACGTCAAGTGCTACTTTCGCACGGTGGTCGCCTTCTTCTTCTTTCGC
Organism: Bacillus sp. RIT 809; assembly: GCF_016892495.1. Taxonomy (NCBI): domain Bacteria; kingdom Bacillati; phylum Bacillota; class Bacilli; order Caryophanales; family Bacillaceae; genus Bacillus; species Bacillus sp. RIT 809. The sequence goes on from NZ_JAFEMR010000005.1 coordinate 194,394, forward strand.
AATGATGTCACGTAGGTCACTAGAGTAACCAGTAAGACCTAACATACCACTCTTCTTGTTTAATACGCTAACTACTTCTTCTACAGTTTGGCCTGTTTTTTCCATGATGTATGGAATTAACGCAGGGTCAATGTTACCAGAACGTGTACCCATTGTTACACCAGCAAGTGGAGTGAAGCCCATAGAAGTATCGATAGACTTACCGCCTTCTACTGCTGCGATACTTGCACCGTTACCTAAGTGACAAGAAAGTAGGCTTAAGCCTTCAATTGGACGACCTAATAATTCAGCCGCACGCTCAGTTACGTATTTATGAGAAGTTCCGTGGAAACCGTATTTACGGATGCCAAATTTCTCATAGTACTCATATGGTAAGCTGTATAGGAATGCAGATTCCGGCATTGTTTGGTGGAATGCTGTATCGAATACTGCTACTGCTGGTACATTTGGTAGTACTTCTTGGAACGCTTTAATACCAACAAGGTTTGCTGGGTTGTGAAGTGGTGCTAAATCGCTTAATTCTTCGATATCAGCTAATACTTCATCATCAATTAAAACAGAATCAGCAAATTTTTCGCCGCCGTGTACAACACGGTGACCGATACCGCCAATCTCATCAAGAGATTTTACGATTCCGTTTTCAGTTAATTTCTTAAGAAGCATGTTAACTGCTACTGCATGATCTGGGATGTTTGTAATTTCTTTTTGTTTTTCGCCATTTACAGTAATTGTGAAGACACTATCTTCTAAACCGATACGTTCTACTAAACCTTTTGTTAATACTGTTTCACTTGGCATTTCAAATAATTGGAACTTTAAGGAAGAGCTTCCTGCGTTAATCGCGATGATTTTTGACATCTAGTCTTTCGCCCCTTTTTCTCTTGGTAGTTGTGTGGATCATTCCACAAACCGCTCGATTTTATCTAATTAAATTCACTCATTATGAAAACGTTTCATCATTAGTAAATTTTATACTCACGATTTTAATTTAAACATCGTCCGACATATATTTCAAGTGAAAAAATTGTAACACCAAGAAAAAAAATATATTACAGATTTCAAAAAAATTCAGTTAAATCTTGTATATATTAAAAAATATTCCATATTATATACAACTGTACTACATTAATCACTAACCCTGTTACATATATCTGGCATTACTTTTGTGTTGCAAACCACGTATTTAGTTGATCCATCATGTTCTCCATAGCCTTCATGTTGGAGAATTTAGGTAATTCCACTAATAGTGCCTGTTTCGGCATTATTACATCCTGACCTTTCTTTTGGAGAACAAATATACTTTTTGCATTTTTCTCGTTTTTAAACATGGAAACAGGTAGCTGTAACAATCCTTGAATAAAGCATGTTTCTTTAATGAATGCATGTAGCTTTGGCGCTTGATCACTTTCAAAAATGAAGTTTGGTACTAAGAAGAATAAATACCCGCCTTCTTTCGTATGTTTCACACTTTGTTCAATAAATAAGTGATGCGCATATGACATTCCTTCATCTGCTTTTAATGTATATTCACTTGCACCGATTTCATTTGGATAGTAACCAATTGGCAAATCTGAAACAACTGCATCAACTGGATCAATATAAAGTGGCGCTAGTCCATCTTGATGGAAGAATTCGATTGCATGCTTTTGTAAATTCGCATTTACTAAAGCAAGTTTAATTAGCACTTCATCCACTTCTACACCAAATCCACTCATTGCTAGTTCTTCTTTGGCGCTATTAAACACGGTAGTCATTAAGTTACCCGTTCCAATTGCAGGGTCTAAAACTGTAATTTCTTTTTGCCCTTGCATAAATTTATGGAATAAGTAGCTCATGAACATTCCAACTGCATCTGGCGTCATTTCGTGATTCGCTTGTACGCCTTCTTTCATTCCTTTTAAAATGGCTAGCTGAAATGCTTTACGAATTTCTTCCCCTTTATATGTTTCTTCATTAAACGTACTATATTCACGATTCAACCTTTCAGTTGTTGATTCGGATAATTCCTCTTGTAAAATCGCTCCCTCAAACAAGTTATCACCTGTTTCTACAAGCGCCTCTAAATATGTTACATCTAATTCTTTACGTAAAACTACCGTAGAAGAATCAAAAATAGAAAATAATGTTTCTACTGCCTGACTCACGTACATTCCTCCTTCTCTCATTTACACATAACTTATATCATACCACAAAGTGATTTTTTCCAAAAAGAAAAAGCGACCTCCTGTAAAGAGCTCCCTTTTAAGTTATATATGATATAACGTTTTTTCTCATATATTGGTACCATTGAGCAGCAATATATGAGAAAAAACGACCTCTTTATAAGAGGTCATTTCCTTCACATTATTACTTTGCAGATTTAGCTGCTTCTAATGCTGCTTCATAGTTTGGATGGCTTGTACCTTCGCTTACGTATTCTACGTAAACTACTTTGTCATTGCTATCTACTACGAATACTGCACGAGCAAGTAAACGAAGTTCTTTCATTACTAAGCCATAAGCTTCGCCGAATGAAAGGTCACGGTGATCAGAAAGTGTCGCAACGTTTTCTAAACCGTTAGCTGCACACCAGCGTTTTTGAGCGAATGGTAAATCAGCGCTAATTGTTAATACTTTCGTATTTTCAATACCTGCTGCATCTTCGTTAAAACGACGAGTTTGTGCATCACATACACCTGTGTCGATTGAAGGTACAACACTAATTAATTTCACTTCACCTTTGTATGTTTCTAAACTTACTGGAGATAAGTCATTTGCTAATACTTGGAAGTTAGGCGCTTGATCGCCAACTTTAACTTCTGTTCCAACTAAAGTCATTGGGTTACCTTTAAAAGTTACATTTGCCACTTGAAAATCCTCCCTTATTTAAACAAAATATGTACAATGTAAATGATAGTTTGTCCCTATCGATAATGCAAATAAAATCGCTTTATTTACAAAAAAATAAAGAAGCTAATCCATTGATTAGCTTCTTTACTCGTTAAATTTGAAATTCCGGATCATCTTCTTTTCGTTTATCCATCATTTCTTTCACTTTATCAACAGCTTGTGGCGCTAATTCAATTATTTTGTCAATGACATGTGTTTGTTTATCTAAATGTAAAACTTTCACACCATCTCCATTTATAACGAGAAAGGCAACAGGATTAATGGAAACCCCACCACCGCTACCTCCTCCAAATGGATGACGGCCTGAATGCTCTACTTTGCCAAATTCACTTCCACCAGCAGCAAAGCCAAAACTTACTTTCGAAACGGTAAGAATTACACTTCCATCTGCCGCTTTAATTGGATCACCAACAATTGTATTTACATCAGTCATTTGTTTTAAATGCTGCATTGCGGTTGTCATTAAACCTTGAATTGGATGGTCCATTCTATATCCCCCCTATGCTTGAACAGATTTATCTGTCATACCAGACTTTTGTTTTCTCATAAACATGAGTAGTTTTACCGCTGTTTTCAAAGTACGAAATATATGAAAGGAAGCTGTTAATTCACATCTTGATGCAAATCCCTTTCCTTGAAAAACAGGTGTAATTTCAAATTCTGGTACGTCGACAATATGCATATATTGTCCTACAACTCCAGCAGCCATTCCTTTTGTCCCCCATGCATATCCAGTGACAATTCCAGTACTAGCCGCATCACCTGCTCCAATTTGTGAATGCCATTTCCAACTATTGATTTTCACTCGTTTGAGAAAATCTTTAATAATAGTATGAACTTCTTGAAGCTTTTTTATCAGTTCTCCAATGCTATCAAGTTGTGCCATAATTTTATTATCTATTCCGCCATCTTTCTCAGCTTTTTCGATTTTCTGCCCCGTCTTTTTCTGCTGTTTTTCAATTCTTTCCAATACATCAAACGTATATCGAATCATCCATATTTTCACTTGAAATAAACACTGTTTTTCCATTTCTGAATATAAAAACGTCACCTTAAGCGATATTTTCGATAATAGTATTAGCAAAATAAAAAGTAGAAGAATTATCATTCCAATTACGAGCCATTTCATTCGTACCATCCTTTCACTCCATACCCATTATCGACAAGTTTATTCATCATTAAACAACCTTTGATAAAATTGAATATAAAAATTTTTCTAAAAATAAAAAGGGATTTTGACATTTCATATCGAAATATACTATTTGAGCATATTATTCAGAATGAAATCTGATGATATGCAGCACTAAAACTAGAAAATTTAACTGCAGTGGAGGGATACATAATGGCAAATCGTCGCAATTTATTTTTCTTTTATGGTGATGACAAAGTAACACTCGTTGAAAAAATGAAACCAGTATATCGTATTTTAGAGGAGAATGGATTTACCATATTAGATCATCCAAAAAATGCAAACGCTATCGTCAGCGTTGGAGATGATGGAACTTTCTTACAAGCCGTTCGTAAAACTGGCTTTAGAGAAGATTGCTTATACGCAGGTATTTCTACGAAAGATGAAATTTCTTTCTACTGCGATTTCCACATCGATCACATTGATACAGCCCTTCAAGAAATTACAAAAAACGAAATTGAAGTGCGAAAATATCCAACAATTAAAGTAGATGTAGATCATGGTACATCTTTCCATTGTTTAAATGAATTTTCATTACGCTCTAGCATCATTAAAACATTTGTCGTAGATGTACACGTCGACAATTTACATTTTGAAACATTTAGAGGTGATGGATTAGTTATCTCCACACCAACAGGAAGTACCGCTTACAATAAATCATTACATGGTGCCGTTGTCGATCCACTTATCCCATGTTTCCAAGTAAGCGAACTAGCATCTTTAAATAACAACACATACCGTACACTCGGATCACCGTTTCTTTTAAATCACGAGCGTACGTTAACTTTAACACTTAGACCAGATGGCAATGATTACCCTGTTATCGGAATGGATAACGAAGCACTTAGCATTAAACAAGTGGAGAAAGCCGTTGTTCGTTTAAGCGATAAACAAATTAAAACTGTTAAATTAAAAAACAATTCCTTCTGGGAAAAAGTACAGAGAACGTTTTTATAGTAATAAAATAACCGTCGAATTATGGGATTTCCATAATTCGACGGTTATTTATTTCCCCCGATTGGTGTGGGCAGCCATCTCTTACTATGCAGTCGCCATTATTGTCAGCTTTTGTCGGTAAATCGATATATTTTAAAAATCGCTGATATATTTTCACACGTCTTTTCTATAAACAATCTCCCCATCAATGACGGTCATTTCTGCCTGTACTTCTTTTATTTCTTCCGCCTCAATTTCAAAAACATTACGGTCTAATATCGTAAAGTCTGCTTCGTATCCTTTTGTAATTTGCCCTCGATTTGCTTCTTTTCCAATTGCATACGCACTTCCTGTTGTAAATAAAGAAACAGCCTCATATACCGTTAATCTTTCTTCTGGCATATAGCATACGCCGTCAATAAAACTTCTACGTGTAACAGCACTATATATACCTAAAAACGGATTCACTTGTTCAATTGGAGCATCAGATCCACCGTTGCAGTGCAACCCTGCGCCAAGTAATGTCTTCCAAGCGTACGCGTAACGAAGACGATGCTTTCCTAGTTTTTCAATCACTGACGGAAAATCCGATGAAACAAAGACGGGCTGAATATCAATAATTGCTTGCAAACTCTTCATTCTTTCAATTAATTCTTCACGGGCAAGCTGGCAATGAATAATGCGGTCACGTAATCCTTCTGCTGGTGGATATAATTCAAGCGCATCAATGACATATTCTAGTGATAAATCACCGATTGTATGAATCGCAACTGGCATATGTAAATCACGTGCTTTCTTCACTAACCCTGCAAGCTCTTCACGTGAGAAAATCGCAACTCCATTCGTTTCCTGCGCATCTTCATACGGCTCACTTAATAAAGCTGTTCTTCCGCCAAAAGAACCGTCAGAAAAAATCTTCATCGCCCCAAATTCAATATAGTGCTCATTTTCATATTCTTTTCGCTCATTCGCTACTTCATGATGAACGAGCAAATGTGCTTTAAATGGCATTTCTTTTATAACGTGTGAAAACGCATTGTACGTTTTTTCAAAGCCGCCATAATAATTTAAGTCTTCCGTGTGCCCGCCAACTAATCCGTATTGCCAGCAGTCTGAAATCGCTGTTTGCAGAGCACTTTGCAAATACACTCCATCTATTTCAGGCTGAACATGTTTAATTAACTCTTGTCCTTGCTCATATAAAAGTCCTGTTAATTTATTTGATGAGTCACGACCAATTTTTCCGCCCTTTGGATCTTGCGTCGCTTCTGTTATGTTCGCTTCTTGCAATATGTATGAATTCACCCATGTCACGTGACGACAAACGCGCTTTAATAAAATCGGATGTTCTTTAGAAATCTCATCTAAATCACGTATATGAACATGTTTTGTATCTGTAAAATTATTTTCATTCCATCCTTCTCCGATAATCCAAGAGCCTTTTGGTGCTTCTTCTACTCGATTCTGAACAAGGGTAAGCACTTCGCTATAAGATTTGCAATTTGATAGATCTAGACGAAGTAACCTCTCCCCATGCCCAATAAGGTGCATATGGCTATCAACAAGCCCTGGAATCATCGTTTTCCCTTGTAAGTCACACGACTTCACTTCCGAATATCGATTTTCTAATTCATCTTTATTCCCCACATCAACAATGATGCCATTTTCAACGTAAACGGCGTCCACTTTTTCATTCTCTTCTCGCATCGTATAAATGCTTCCGCCATGCCAAATTTCTCCCATATACTCATCCCCTTTTTACTTTAGTCTACGAGATTAAAGTGTATAAAAAAAGCACCATTTCGATTAAAAATGGTGCTTTTCTAAAAATTATTTTTGTTCAGTAGGGTTCGTTGTAACTTGCCATTCAATATTAAATTTATCTTTCAATTGTCCGTATGCTGGGCTCCAAAAAGTTTCTTGAAGTGGCATGATAACTTCTCCACCTTCTTGTAACTTATCAAATACTTCTTTCGCTTTTTCTGCGTTATTAATTCGAATTGCGATTGTTACTTGAGATCCGATCGCATGCCCTTGACCTGGGAATGTATCAGAAATCATAAGTTCCGTATTACCAACTTTTAAATGAGCATGTAAAACGCGCTCTTTTGCTTCAGCTGGAATCGGGTATTCTGGATTTTCAGGCATGTCACCAAAAGTTTGCATCACTTCTACTTTTGCGTCTAACGCCTCTTTATAAAATTGTACAGCTTCTTGCCCACTACCATCTAAAACTAAGTAAGGATTAATACCTAAAATCATACGGACACCTCTTTTTCAAATTTATAAAATCGAACTTATGTTCGCTTTTATAATATCATACGTTTTACATTTCATTCAACTATTTACTTCTTCATTTTCAAAATTATTTTGAAGGAAGCTCCATCTCTTGTTTTCTAAGTTCAATACGGCGAATTTTTCCGGAAATCGTTTTTGGTAGTTCATCTACAAATTCAATTTTACGAGGGTATTTATATGGTGCAGTCAGTTCTTTGACGTGTTGTTGGAGCACTGGAATTAATGTTTCTTCGTTCTTTTCTATATTCTCTCTTAATACGATAAATGCCTTCACGACACTTCCGCGAATTTCATCTGGACTTGCGACAACCGCACATTCTCTTACGTATGGGTGTTTTACAAGTGCATCTTCTACTTCAAACGGCCCGATTGTATAGCCAGAGCTAATAATGATATCATCTCCGCGTCCTTCAAACCAAAAATAGCCGTCTTCATCTTTTTTCGCTTTATCACCGGTAATATAATAATCACCGCGGAATTGCATCGCTGTACGCTCATCGTCTTTATAATATTGTTTAAAGAGTGCTGGTGTTTCAATGTGAACTGCAATATCACCAACTTCTCCTACCTGTACCGGAATACCTTCTTCATTTACGATATCAACATGGTTTCCTGGCGTTGGTTTTCCCATTGATCCTGGTCTAATATCCATCCCTTTCATTATCCCAACAAGTAATGTATTTTCCGTTTGCCCATAACCGTCTCTTACCGTAATATCGAAATGCCTTTGGAACGTTTCAATCACTTCTCTGTTTAACGGCTCACCAGCTGATACAGCGCTATGTAACGCTTCTAAATTGTACTCATTTAAGTTTTCTACCTTTGCCATTAATCTATACTCAGTCGGTGTACAACAAAGCACATTCACCTTATTATCGCCTAATAAATTTAAATATGTTTTCGGTTCAAATTTACCATGATATACAAATCCTGTTGCACCTGAACCGAGAGTCGCTACAAACGGGCTCCAAATCCACTTTTGCCAACCTGGACTAGCCGTTGCCCATACAACATCATCTTCTTCGATTCCGAGCCAGTTCGGAGCGCTTGTACGTAAATGAGCGTATGCCCAGGCATGCGTATGAACAACTCCTTTTGGATTTCCTGTCGTCCCTGACGTATAAGATAAAAAGACCATATCTTCTTTATCTGTCTTCGCCATTTCTAACATGTCACTTTCTGTTTCTAATGCTGTTTTTAAATTCGTCCAACCATCTACTGAACGCTCGCTCAAGACGAATTTTTGAAGAGATTCCACCGCTTCTACGCCGTCAAATTGTCCAATATACGGTTCGTAACTTACGATAGCCTTTACTTCTCCGTGCCCAATACGATACTCAATATCTTTTTTACGCAACATTTCTGAGCTTGGAATAACGACAAATCCTGCTTTAATCGCAGCAATATACGTCATGTAAGCTTCAATTAAGCGCGGCATCATAATAAGGAGCTTGTCCCCTTTTTGTAAGCCACTTTTTATAAAAGCGTTTCCAATTCTATTCGCACCTTGCATTAATTCAAAATATGTAATCTCTCGTCTATTCCCTTTATCATCTTGCCAAATTAAAGCAAGCTTCTCTTTATCACTCGTATATTTCTCTATTTCCGAAACTAAGTTATAAGATGGCGGCGCCAACAATTCCTCTCTCTTCATAAACATCCTCCTTTATTTCTATGCCTCTCTTATATAATAAAGAATTTTCTGTGAATTTTGAACCCTCTTCTTTTGACAAATTTTTTATATTTATGTCGAACCGTTGAATAAATTTATATCGATTTATCGATAAATAATGACAAAAAAAGAAAGAGCGGGAGAACCCGCTCTTTCTAAGCCATCGTATATGGGATTATTTTTGGTAACCGCCTAATTGTTGCTCAGCTAGTGAAACTAGACGTTTAGTAATTTCGCCACCAACAGATCCGTTAGCGCGAGATGTTGCATCAGCTCCAAGTTGAACACCAAACTCTTGAGCGATTTCGTATTTCATTTGATCTAATGCTGCTTGAGCACCAGATACTGCTAATTTATTTGTGCTTGCCATGTTGTATCACCTCCTTGTGAGTATAGAGTGTGATAAACAACATGACTTCATGCACATTTGAATGTGGTAATTTATGGGTTTAGAAAAGTTCTTCGAATTTTTCTTCTTCAGCCACTACTTCTACTGTTTGTAATACCATTGTTTCTTTGTTCGCTACAGCCTCTTCAATTAACGGCGCGAAATCGTACTTCGCTTCAAAACGATTTGCTTTCTCACGCTTCGGTTTCGTCGATGGACTTGCTGGTGTAAATACTGTACAGCAGTCTTCATATGGACGAATTGAAATATCATACGTTCCAATTTCTTTTGCAATTTTAATAATTTCTAATTTATCCATCGTAATAAGCGGACGAATAACTGGATAGTTTGTTACTTCGTTAATCGTATGCATACTATCTAACGTTTGGCTTGCTACTTGTCCTAGACTTTCACCAGTCGTAATTGCAAGTGCATTACGCTCCTCTGCAATACGCTCTGTAATACGCATCATCATACGACGCATAACTGTCATAGAATAGCTAGATGGAATTTCTTTATTAATCGTTTTTTGCACTTCAGTAAATGGAACAAGGTGAAGTGTTACACGTTTACAGTATTTCGTTAACTCTTGTGCTAAATCGATTACTTTTTGTTTCGCGCGCTCGCTTGTGAAAGGTGGACTATGGAAATGAACTGCTTCCACAGATACGCCGCGTTTCATCGTTAAGTAAGTTGCTACCGGGCTATCGATACCACCAGAAAGAAGTACCATTACTTTTCCGCCAACGCCAACTGGTAAACCGCCAGCTCCCATGTGCTCACCACACATAATATAGCTGTAACCACTGCGAATTTCTATACGTACATTCACATCTGGATTATGAACATCTACTGTGATATCCTCTGTATTTTCTAAAATGTGCCCACCGATTTCTGGAAGTAACTCCATCGTCTTCATTGGGAATCGCTTATCAGAACGGTGCACTGTAATTTTAAATGTTTTCACATCACCTTTTACTTGTAAGAAAGCTGCTAATGCACCTTTTTTAATATCTTCTAATTCTGATGGTACTTTCATCGCTAAGTTAAACTTATGAATACCAAATACATCTTTCAATCTCTCAGAAATTTCTTCATGGTCTTCGCCATTTAACTGAATGTACATACGATCATGTGTTGCATCAATTTTAATGTTTGGGAATTTTTTTAATTTGAATTTCACATTATCTCTTAACGTACTTACAAACTTAGAACGATTCTTTCCTTTTGTCGTCATTTCTCCATAACGAACTAAAATATATTCATATGTCATCATATTTCTTTACCTCATCACTTCATATAATTTTGGCATTGTCTCTTTAACAATACCTTCAAATTGTTTTACTTCTTCCATCGTGTTGTCCGGTGCTAGACTAATGCGAATCGCACTTGTAGCTGCGGCGTGCGGTACTCCCATTGACACTAGTACTCGGCTCACTTCATTTGCTTTTGAAGAACAAGCAGACTTCGTCGATACATATACACCATGTTCTTCTAAAGCATGAACGACTACTTCTGGTTTTAAACCGACAAATGATACATTTAAAATGTGCGGTGCCGCATATTCAAGTGATGTATTAATCGTTACAGTTTCCATCTCGTTAAAGAAACGGACCAGCTCTGTTTGTAAATTTTGCAAATGAACTACCTTTTCTTTCACTTGTTCCATCGTCATACGAAGTGCTTTCACCATCGCTACAATCCCAGGTAAATTTTCTGTACCTGAACGATACTTGAGCTCTTGTTGACCACCTGATAAGATTGGATCTAATCTTACACCATCACGTATGTAAAGAAGACCTGTCCCCTTTACGCTATGAAATTTATGTCCAGATATTGAACAAAGGTCAATATGAGAAGCGTATAAATCAAGTGGTACTTTTCCTATCCCTTGTACATGGTCCACGTGGAATCTTATTTTCGGATGGTTCGCTAATAATGTTCCAATTTCAGCAACGGGCTGAATCGCTCCAGTCTCGTTGTTCACGTGAATAATTGACACAAGAATCGTATCTTCACGAAGCGCTCGTTTTACATCTTCTACCGATACAACACCGTGCTCGTTAACCGGTAAATATGTTACATCAAAACCGAGATCTTCTAATTGTTTATATGCCTCAAACACAGACGCGTGTTCAATATTTGTTGTAATGATATGTTTACCGCGCGAACGATTCCTCATCGCTATCCCTTTAATCGCAAGGTTATTCCCTTCCGTTCCACCTGATGTGAAAATAATTTCAGAAGGTTTAACGTGAAGGAGCTGTGCCGCAATCGTTCTCGATTGTGTTAATAGACGCTCTGCCTCTCCTCCAAGCGAGTGAATAGAAGAAGGATTACCAAAATATTTCCCTGCAACCGTTACGTACGATTGAAGAGCTTCTGGATATGGCTTCGTCGTCGCACTATTATCAAAATAGATCATCGTTCTTCCCCTTTCAACGCTATCACATCATATAATCATATCACAAATACGTGTAATTACGCTAAGACTACTCAAAGGTTCCGTTTTTATATAAAAGTGTACATTTCCCCCCGCCATTTGCAGGCATACTGAGTGGTGAAGATTAATAATTAGTGGTGGATGAAACCCCATCACTTACGGTTTCACTTTATTTTGAAACGAACGACCTTACTGTATTCCGCTATTCATTATAGCAACATCGACTTCAAAATTACACAAAAAAACAAACCCTTTATTAAAGGGTTTGCTCATTGTCTACATATTCAGCTATTTTTTGAACAACGCCAGGTTCAAGTTGCTCTAATATAGAAGCCGCTTGTTCTAAAGCTGCATCGTATTGATATTCACGGAATAATTTCTCCGCATAATTTAAGCTTTCTGCAAGATTCTCATCATGACTGCGGTACCGGTTACCGTATTGAATTAGTTTTTCAACTAAATACGCTTGTCCAATTAATTCTTCCGTCATTTCAGATACACCATTCACAACTGTGTATGCTTCTTCTAAACTGCTATTTACAGTATTCATATTTAACGGCTTTACTTCTAATTGCTCATACACAGCTTGCATCGCCATTTGCCCTTTTTGTAAATCTTCCATAATACTCTCTGGAAGACCTGGTAAATTCGACTTTTGCATAAAACGTTTCGTCTCAAAAATTGTATTTCGCATTTCTTGTAACTTCTCACGTGCTTCAAATTCCTCTTTGCGCATCGTTTGCAGCATTTCTTTATATTCTGCATGAAGTACTTTTAAAGTTTCACATTGCTCATAAACCTCTTCTAGTTCCTCACGAATAATAGAGAATGCAATATCTTGTTCAGCAACACGGATTTGCAACACTTCAAAACGTTTCATTAAAATATGCATTTGCTTTTCAATTACTTTTTGTGACTCAATGTCTTTGTCTTGTAATTGATAACTTTGTTTCACAAGTTGTGTTTCTATTTTCGTTTCAATTGTTTCTGTACGAATTTCTTCTAAATCTTCATAAACAGACAGTGTTTTTTGCTCCACATAGTGTTTCGCATGCACTTCTTGTTCAAGTTGATCATAAAAACTGTCTAAACGAGTTTTTAAGTCCTCTACTTTTTCTGCTGCTTCCGTTATATAAAGCTCCTGTATATCCATTAAACATGTTTGTAGTTGTGTCGTCATATCGCGGACTTCTTTAGGAATTTCCAAATACTCTAATACATAGCCTTGTCTTATCATATCATCATGGCCTTGTAATAAATCTTCCAGCTGAACTGGTAATGTCGCTTGACACTCTACCAATAAATCTGGAATTTGATGAATAACGATTTCTAAACTTGCTAAACCTTCTTCTAAACTAATAACAATTTCTCTCGCTTTTAAATAATCACCATTATCAGTTGCCTCTTCAAAAGTTTTGAACTTCTCGGATTCAACATCTAACATCTCTTCAATTTTTTGCTCAGCTGCTCCATACATGTGTCGATGAGCAAGAACGCTCTTTTTCATACTACGATATGTATCACGTAACCCTTCAATTTCCGAGCTGTTTTTCTCATGGCTTTCTAACAGTTGCTGTAATTCATTTAAAATGTCTGTAATACGATTATCAGCGTCATCTAAACCACTTATGGATTCTTTCATCGCATGCTTTGCTTTGCGGAAGGAGAATTGCGAGGCGAATTTTCGCGCTTGCCCTAAATCTTTTTCAGCTTTCGGAAGAGTTGTTGATACAATTTCATCCCACTCTTCACGCCATTTACCAAACAGCTCTTCTGTTTGACCTGTCATATTTAAATCTTTTACCCGCTTTAGTTCATCTGCCACAGGTTTATCTTTTATCTCTTGTTTCCACTGCTCCAGTGCTTCAATATCTTTATATGAACGATTTCTTATCACAAGCTCTATCATGAGCAGCACTAGAATAGAGCTTACTACAATGATAACGATCGTCAGGATAGAATCCATGCAAAAAAGCCTCCTAAGTTATATCTCTTTTTTTGTCCGTTCCGTTTATGAAATGGAAGGCATTATGTATAAAAAGGGAATTCCCCTATATTTAACAACTAACAATGTTCTAATCATACCATGTAATGACGTGTTTTTGACCTAGTTTTTTTTAAAATTTCATGTTTCTTTAAATGTAAATGTAATCTTTCTTAATATTCCGCTTACTTAACTACCTATCCTCAAATGATTGTAATAACAGGCACTCTTTCATATGAGATGCGAAATAAATTTTGCGCACAAGTGACATTTCCTTGCCTTACCGCTTGCTCTACCACCATTTCCGGAATTAAAGTAATACCAAGGCCAGCTTTTACCATTGCAAGCATCGGTTCTGCATAAGATGTTTCAACTATATAACGGCATATTATTTATGAATTTAGTTCCTGTACTTGCACTTATCGGTTTTATGTTTCAAGGTTATACTGTCGATAACATAGAAATTGCCGGCGCCTCATTCACAATTATTGCGCTAGTATGCAACAATTTATAGCAAAGAAAACAACATATAAAAATCCCCACCTCAATTCGTTAGGTGGGGGTTTTTCACATATGAACAGCTCTTGGCAGTTCATAATACATACTCGCTTTATATAATGTTCGTTCCATCCATTGCTCAATTTCCTTCGTATACATTTCTAAGAAAAACGTCTCGGATGGAAATGAGTGTAGCACCTCTGATATATATTGTGGATATAAAAACGGCATATTCATCATGCCTTTTAATTGCGTCATAAACATTGTAAAGGATACCTTTTTAAATTCTTGCTTCATTTGTCCTTGTTTAATGATTTGCTCTATATAATATCTTTCTCTAGAAAAATAAACGGTCATCACTTCACGAATTAATGTCGTATCAAGCGAAAGCTCTCTATAAAAAAAACGTGTCAGTTCTCTATTATCAAATTGATATCGTAAAATCCCGCGCACCATTTGCACCATCACATCTTTAGCCGATAAATATTCCCTCTGTTCAAATGACGTTTCAATTACATGAATATATCCTTCTAAAAAATCAGTAATAAGCTGTTCTAATAACCCTTGCTTTCCAGCAAAATAATATGAAATATTCGCTACATTCACATCCGCTCGCTTTGCAATGTCCCGCACCGATGTCCCGTCATACCCTTTCGTATTAAACAACGATATTGCCGCATCAATTACCTTTTGTTTCGTCTGCTTCATGCGCTCACTTCCTCTCAATGAACAGCTATAGTTTAAATTTCTTGACTTTTAAGACAAATTCCTTTAATTTTCTATCGACAAAGTCATGTGAAATACATCGTATTTTGCTACCATTTTACATATCTCGATAAAAAGGGAGTTGTTTCCATGTTTACAAAAGAAAGTTATGCAGGATCTCGTGAAAAGCAATATGAGACAGTAATTAAACAACTGGATGCATTATTAACTGGCGAATCGAACGTAGTCGCAAACTTATCAAATGCGTCGGCACTATTAAATCAATTTTTAGATCGCGTTAATTGGGTTGGCTTTTATGTAACAGAAGGAAATCAGCTTGTTCTTGGACCATTCCAAGGAATGCCAGCTTGCGTGCGTATTCCGTTCGGACGCGGTGTTTGCGGCGTTGCAGCTGAAACAAAAACAACGCAGCTTGTAGCAGATGTTCACCAATTTCCAGGACATATCGCTTGCGATAGTGCCTCTAATTCTGAAATCGTTGTACCGATTATGAAAGAAGGAAATATCATTGGTGTACTTGATATTGATAGTCCTGAAAAAAATCGTTTCGATGAAGTAGATCAGCATTATTTAGAAAAGTTTGTGGAAACACTCCTAAAACATATTTAAAAAAAGAAAAGAGCGAGTTATCGATTAAGTACGTAACGTACGAAACCGATAGCTCACTCTTTTTTATTGATTACTAACCGTAGATATTTTCTTTAGTGCCTGTTCTAAATCAGAAACGATATCTTCCCATGATTCTAAACCGACAGATAGGCGTATTAAATTATCGAAAATACCCATTTCTTTTCTTAGCTCAGCCGGAATAGCTGCATGCGTCATCGTCGCTGGATGCTGAATTAATGTTTCTGTATCACCTAAACTTACAGCAATTGTAATAAAATGGAGGTCATTGATAAACGACTGTGTTTCCTCTTTCCCGCCTTTAATTGAAAAAGAAATAACGCCCCCGCCTCGTTTCATTTGCCGAGATGCTAATTCCCCTTCCGGATACCAAACACCTTCTACCGCTTCATGATTTTTCAAAAACGATACAATTTTTTCCGCATTATCACAATGACGATCCATTCTTACTGCTAATGTTTTTAATCCGCGTAACAATAACCACGCGTCAAACGGCGCCATAATACCGCCGATATCTTTTCGCATCGGACGGATTTTGTCAGCTAACGCTTTCGTTCTACAAATTGTTACACCCGCTACAACATCCCCGTGACCACCAATATATTTTGTCGCACTGTGAACGACGGCGTCACAACCGAGCTCAAGAGGTCTTTGTAAATAAGGTGAACAAAACGTATTATCGACAATAACAAGCAAGTCATTACGCTTCGCTACCCCGATCACCTTTTCTAAATCAATTAATTTCATCGTTGGATTAATCGGTGTTTCAACGAAAATGAGCTTTGTATTTGGACGAATTTTATTTTCAATATCCGTCTCTGTCTCCATATCACAAAACGAATGAGTAATCATAAATTTTTCTTCTAATACTTCTAAAAAACCGTACGTACATCCATATAATCCATTTGAACAAATAATATGATCTCCAGCCTTTAGAAAACCGATTAACGTTGCTGAAATGGCTGCCATACCTGAACCGAACGCCAGCGCTTCCTCTCCGCCTTCTAAAACAGCCATACGTTCTTCAAATAATTTCACAGTTGGATTCCCAAGCCTTGAATAAATATAAGATGGATCTTCTCCCGCAAAACTCGCTTCTCCTTGCTGTGCTGTCTCAAACGTAAATGTAGAAGTTTGAAATAAAGGTGGCGTTAAACTCCCTTTATTTTCATTTGATTCATATCCGTGATGAATTAATGCTGTCTCCATATGTTTCTTTTTCATAAAAACATCCCCCTTATGTCTTTATTGCCACATATCCACCAAGAAAAATCTGATGAACGTTTTTACTACATTTTATGTAAGCGTTTTACTTCTGTTTCTATCTCTTCTTTCATATTGTTTTAAATTCCTTCTTGTTAATTTCCAAAATTTATCTGCATAAAACAAAAAGGGAGTCGCTTGACGAAACTGTAGGTAAAAGATATAATAGCGTTTGTGTAAAATAAAAAGGCAGCCTTGTAATATGAGTTTATCGTTTGTATTTTGTTCCTCTGCGGAGGTGTATCTCGTAACTCCCTGCTGCTGGAGCGAAGGTACATGAAAACAAAATACCCGTAAATATCGATTACGTCTGTTTTTATTTTACGAAAATAAAAACATTTTTGAAGGAGGAGTCAACTATGGCTCGTTATACAGGTCCAGCATGGAAACTGTCTCGTCGTCTTGGAATCTCTCTAAGCGGCACAGGAAAAGAATTAGAAAAACGCCCTTACGCACCAGGTCCTCACGGTCCTAACCAACGTAAGAAACTTTCAGAATACGGTTTACAATTACAAGAGAAACAAAAACTTCGTCACATGTACGGCATGACTGAGCGTCAATTCCGTCGCACATTTGACCAAGCAGGTAAAATGCCTGGTAAGCACGGCGAAAACTTCATGATCCTTCTTGAAGCTCGTCTTGACAACCTAGTTTACCGCATGGGCTTAGCTCGCACTCGTCGTGCAGCTCGCCAATTAGTAAACCACCGTCACATCACGGTTGATGGAGCTCGCGTAGATATCCCATCTTTCCGCGTTAAACCTGGTCAAACTATCGGCGTTCGCGAAAAATCTAACAGCCTTGTTGTTGTTAAAGAAGCGATCGAAGTTAACAACTTCGTACCAGAATACTTAACTTTCGATGCTGATAAGTTAGAAGCTACTTACACTCGTCACGCTGAGCGTTCTGAGTTAGCAGCTGAAATCAACGAAGCATTAATCGTAGAGTACTACTCTCGTTAATCTCGGTACTCTGCAAAGAGTATTATTAAAAGCCTTAGGAACCTTGTTTATCAAGGGGCCTGGGCTTTTTTTATTTTTCACTAATAATGCAAAATAAAGCATTAAAAAGTATGTACTTGGGGCTAGTTTGGGACAAAAAAATATAATGGCTGGCGTGTGTATAGAAATGGATAAGTGCAAAAAACAGATGATAAAAGGAGTTAATTGTTTTGAAAGAAAAATTCAACAAGATCCCTCTTCATGTACAAGACTTTCAAGAATTAAAGATGTTATTAAACAAATTAGTACAAGATGAAATAATGTTCATAGAAGGTCTTTCTAAGTATTCTTTAGATATTTCTTCTAAAAAATCTAAAGTCACCATTAACCTTAGAAGCGAGTTTTCCTCCAATCCATACTTAGCGATTACCGCTATAAACATTACCCCAAGTAATCAAGGTAAAGGAAGTATTGTTCTTGAATGGTTTAAAACATTCGCTAAAGAAAAAGGATTCGAACGATTAGTATTACAAGAAGTTATGACTGAAGAAGGTTACCACTTTGCATTAAAAAATGGCTTTTCCAAAAAAGTTGGTCCATTCGAGGAAATATTTAGAAAACCTGATAGTACTGACGGAAATTATGAATTACATTTATAAATAGTAAAAAAGTGAACGAATATTTTCCTTATACGTTCGCTTTTTTACTTGATGAATTATCCAACACAGTTCATTCTTTTCTTTTCATAAGAGCAACTCACTCTTTCATTCATGATTTTTTACCCCTTTTCTTTTTATTTCCTTTGTAAGTGAATATAGTCCGTAATTGACCATCTTTCAAAACAGCTTTTTTATCATAATTCGCTAGGATTTCAACATCATTTGACGATTCTTCTTCTCCTTCACCACACCTCCAATATCCAGCTCGAAGTAAGAACTCAGAATACCCTTCTGGAATCGGTAATTCATAACCATCTAAAGTTATTTTAGTGACTTCAATACCTTCTCTGATAATCATCGAATCACCCTTTCATTTGGAATATGGATAAGTTCTCTTTGAGATACGCTGATACCTCTAATAAGTTCATTACAATGGAATATTTACAGTTCCCCCTTTGAATTGGTATGATTTGCCTGTTAAGGAGGGGAATTCATGAGTTTAAATATGTATTTGGGAGAAGTACAAAACCAAACTCAAAGTATGAACGCAGTATGTACCGCTACCATTCAAGGTATGGAACAAGCCATTCAGTCGATTGACGCTTTTGCAATCGATACTGTTTTACAAGGACAAACATATAGCAGTGCAAAATCATTTTTTGTACAAACTTTTCGTCCTTTAGCACAAGGAATCATTTACTTATGTGAAGAACTAATCCATCAAAATGATGCCTTCCCAAGTCAATTTCAATCACAGGTCGCTTCGACAGATGTAATCGAACAAGAAATATTAGAACAAATTCGAGAAATTGACCGAATGATAGCAAGTACGGAAGCAATCATTCAGGCTATGCCAATGCCAGGTATGGATGCTATGGTAAATCTTTTTGCTGTCATGAGGCGTAAACTGCAAGAAAAGCTAGAGCATCTATATGAATTTAATCAAGCATCTAGCGATAACTATAATACAGCAATTCAATTAGCCGCTAGCATTGCGACGGGTCTTGCTGAAGTCCAAAGTGGGAAAGGTTTTAGTCCTGCAAGTGGTACATTTAGTACACAAGGATTGAATATGGAATGGGCGACTTCAATTCAAGCGATTGCAGAAGAGAAATTCCGAAAAGCTAATCATTTAATTACTGCTGAAGAAATGTGCGGTAGGATAGAAGAGAAATCTCCGATCAAAAAGGCTTGGGACGCTAAGGTAGATGATGTAGTTAAAATGTTCGAAACAGTAAAAAAGATGTGGAATGGTACTGTAATCGGAACAGGGAAAGCTGTTGAAGATGAAATCAAGTCTATGGAAACTTTAAGTAATATGAATATAAGGAATATGGATATAGGAACTTTTATTAATGTTACATATGCGATTTTACATTTGGATGAAACGGCGAAAAATACGTGGCATGCATTTTCAAGTACCGTGAAACGAGATATGATAAATGGAGATGCAGTGAGCCGTACACAATGGATTACTTATGCATTAACCCAAATAGGTGTCGGTCTAATCGCCGACAAGGGACTAGGTAAAGCAGGACTTGTCATAAAAGGAGTAAAAGCATCAAGTGGAGCAAGTACATTAACAAAAGGAGTAACGCTAATAAAAGAAATGAAGCAAGCATCTGAGATTTTACAATCTTTTAAGAAAGATGTTTCTTATGCTTTCTCTGGTGGAGCTATCATAACCAAGATACCTCAAAATGAATTGAATCAAGCCTATTATAATTTTGCAAAGACTACGATTTCAAGTGCACAAAAAAGAAATTCTCCAGGAACAGTAACTTCAAGTTTTAATCTTGAACGAAGTTTAGGGACTCAAAAGAAATTAATGTATAATAAAGGTTCAATTGGTGTTATTCCACAAGAAATTCGAGATAGTTTGATTGGAAAAAATTTTAACTCTTTTGATGATTTTAGAAAAGAGTTTTGGAAAACAGTTGCTGATTCAAACTATGCGGAAGAGTTTAACCAAAGAAATATAAACCTTATGAAAGAGGGTAAAGCTCCATTCGCTCCATTATCTGAGAAGTATGGTCAGCACAATCAATATATTTTGCACCATAAACAACCAATTCACCAGGGTGGAGATGTATACAATCTCGATAACTTAATAATTGTTTCTCCTAAAATGCATCAAAATGTTTTAGATCGTTCATATCATTTCGGTAAAAAAGGTTAATGATTATGAAAGGATGGTTAGTATGGCACTCAAAATGGCAAAAGAAGAACTTATTGAACTTGTAACAAAGATTTGTAACCCTAAATTACCTGAAGAAGAACTTAATGAATACGTAAACCAATTTAATAATAGCGGTGTGCCTCATCCCGCTCCAAGTGATATAATCTTTTGGGATTTTAGGGATTTAACACCAGAAGAAATAGTAGAGATTGCATTGAATTACAAAGAAGAAGAAAAATAAAATATGTAAAGCATAAGCCGCCCCGGAAAAACGAGCGGCTTTCTTCATTATCTAATTCATTTTATATTGTCCTATTTGTTCGAATGTTAGTATTTCTTTTCAATGCTAATACAACATTAGAGTTATCATTTCTAAATTTATCCAGTGTACCTTCTTTTACACCTTTATGTAATAAATAAACATATACTAAATAAAAAAGCTTACTGATTATATAATTTAGTAAGCTTTTTTATTATTAAGATGCAAGTACATCTTGATTTGGTATTTTTCTTAGTAAATTCTCAATCGATAACAATACATAGCTTACGTCATACACATTGCACCATATTATTAAATCAAGGTTTAAATGTGAAAGTAATTGCCGAACGTTTAGGGAATACTCCACAAATGATTTATGAAATTTATGGCCATGTATTAAAGGAAATGGAATCTATGTCAGTAGAGTTATTTAGTCAAAGCTTAGCAGAAAGTGGGGCTAATTTGGGGGCTAGTTAATAATAAACCTACTTTAAACACTGATATAATAAGGCTTTTTTAGACTATCGAGTTCTACTCTCGTTAATCTCGGTACTCTGCAAAGAGTATTATTAAAAGCCTTAGGAACCTTGTTTATCAAGGGGCCTGGGCTTTTTTTATTGAATATAGCCGGTATATGTATAGAAACGGAACAATGTAACAAAATAAAAAAGAACTGCAAGTCTATAGTTAATAAAAATTAACCCTCTCTCTAGAATTTCATCAATTTTTTATTCACATTAATAAAAATTCCCCTCTTCTTCTAACACCGGAAACATACTACGCTCTATCCCATAACTCATTTTTCTTTCCTATACTCTCCTTTTGTTAATATTATTTTTACAACGTATTCTTTTGTACATAAACTATACCTTCCCCTTTTCTATTTACATTCAACCTTAAAAACCCCTGCATCACCCGAGCATCCGAATGAGCTTAAAGAACTTAATGAACAAGTACCTCTTTGATCATGAATTTATGAGAATATTCCATTTACAACCCTTCCCTTAAATTGGTATTATTTCCTTGTAAAGGGGAGGGAAAGTTCATGTCTTTAAATATGTATCTGGGAGAAGTACGGGCTCAAACACAAAGTATGAATGCTTTCTGTACCGCTACTATTCAAGGTATGGAACAAGCTATTCAGTCGATTGATGCTTTCACCAGTGATACTGTTCTACAAGGGCAAACATATGACAGTGCAAAGGCATTCTTTGCAGAAACTTTTCGTCCTTTAGCACAAGGAATCATTTATTTGTGTGAAGAACTAATTCGTCAGAATGATGCCTTTCCAAATCAATTTCAATCACAGGTCGCTTCGACAGATGTAATCGAACAAGAAATATTAGAACAAATTCGAGAAATTGACCGAATGAAGGCAAGTATGGAAGCTATCAGTCAAGCTATGCCAATCCCAGGTATGGATGCTATGGTAAATCTTTTTATTGCCATGAGGCGCAAACTTCAAGAAAAGTTAGATCATTTGTATCAGTTCAACCAAACATCTAGCAATAACTATAGTACAGCAATTCAATTAGCCGCTAGCATTGCGACGGGTCTTGCTGAAGTCCAAAGTGGGAAAGGTTTTAGTCCAGCAAGTGGTACATTTAGTACACAAGGATTAAATATGGAGTGGGCGACTTCAATTCAAGCGATTGCAGAAGATAGGAATCGTCAGGCTGATAATTCAATTGAAGAAGGTGCAATGTGTGGCAAACCAAAATCTGATTTAGAGAAAGCTTGGGATGGTCTTTATGATGGTGCAGGAAAAGGTGTTGGAGATGCTTGGGAAGGATTTAAAGCGTTAGGTGACGGTGAAACATGGTCAGACATGTGGGATGCTGTTGTCAATTATGATGAGACTCTTCCTGCTATGTGGAACGCTTTCTCAGATTCTTTTATGAATGACGTTTGGCATGGTGATGTCGAAAGTGGATTCCGATGGGGTTCTTATTTAGTAACATCAGTCGGTCTAGGGTTACTTGGTGGGAAAGGTCTTGATAAGGCTTCTAAACTTGCTAGAGGAGCAAACTTGTACAAAGTAACTGAAGCTTTTCCACCACGTTTACAACCTGCTTTTGCAGGTGTTGGTCTCACTGGTGAAGCAATAGTAAGCACACTTCCACCATCAGGAAATTGGGGTAATTATTTAAGCGGTTATCTTATGTTTGCTAGACCATCTTGGAGACAATCAGAACTTGACGTAGGTAAGGAGTATCCTAATTATGACGACCAAGTTGCTTTTAAAGATAGAGAAGAAGTTTCAAAAGTTACAAAAGGTAGTACAAGACCTGATTTTTACACAAAGGATCACAGCTTGGAAGTGAAAAATTATGACTTGTCTACTTCATCAAAAAGAAGTAACCTAGTTAGAGTTATTGTTAAACAAGTTAATGATAGGGTTGATAATTTACCTATAGGTACAAAGCAAACTGTCATCATTGATATACGAGGACAAACTGTTCCTGAAGAGGCTTTATTTGATATCGTAAGAAAAATAAGAGAAAAGTCTAAAGAAACACCCGAGGTAATATTTAAACGAGAGGATTGATATTAATGGCAGTAGGATTTAAAGTAGATATATTTTTCTATGAAACAGGACACCCTGATTTTTTACATAGCTTTTTTTCAACCATGTCATATCATACAGAGTCTGAAGGTTGGGGCACTAAGTACCCACTATTAATGAAGAATTTATATTTCGACAAGTTACGTTGGGAGGACACAGAAGAAG
The DNA here is from genome assembly GCF_016892495.1 of Bacillus sp. RIT 809. NCBI lineage: Bacteria > Bacillati > Bacillota > Bacilli > Caryophanales > Bacillaceae > Bacillus > Bacillus sp. RIT 809. Next base: position 218,076 of record NZ_JAFEMR010000005.1, read on the forward strand.
CACTTCAAAATGTAGAAGAGATAAGAAAAATTTTAAGTGAATTACCTCCTGCAGAAGTCATTTGGGATATTGAGCACATGGAAAAACAGCCACCTTGGGGAAATAAAATCCCTAATAAAATAACTAGTTTAGCCAATTATCATGCTACTCCAACAGGTACAATTTTTTTAGATTTACTAAGCAACGCTTTAAACACTGCAAAAAGAAACAAAATTGATATAACAATTTCAAATCTAGGAAAATAAATCCTGCTAGATATCTTATGGTTTCATTTGAGTTTTAATCACTTTACGCTTCGAGGCTGAAGCTGAATAAAAACATTTAAGTCACACTCATATGAGTTGTGGCTTTTATTATGTAATAATTTATAGATTTTCGTAGACATTTCACACCCCCTTTATTTTTTAAAAAAGACTTTTTTAATTTACATCTAATAATTACAGTTAAAACTACGCATATAATAACGACATTTTCTCTTTGATTTATCGACGACGTCCTTAGACAGATTTATTCTTTCTAGCTAAAAAAGACTGTTTAAAGCAACTAAACAGTTACTTCAAACAGCCTTCATTTTTATATATAAAATAAAGTTATTTATTTTCCTCTTTTTGAACATATACATAAGCATCTTTCTGCTCTTTATGTATATCAACCTTCGTGTTCTCTGCAAGCTGACCCGCATTTAGCAAAGAAAAAATAATCAACGCTTCTAGTGACATTTTGTTTTACCACTCCTTTCTATTTGTTATACGTTTATCATACCGCTTACATGTGATTTCCGTATGAACTCGAAAAGGAGATTACAACAAAAAGGTTACAGGAATACGAATGCACGCTATAATAACCATAAAATAGGAGGTCGATTCGTTTTGACAATAAACCAAATGGTTCAATTGGGTAGTGCATGTATGCTGTTTATTACTTCCGCACTTATGAGTTGGTATCAGGGGAGTAATTTGATAGATTATCCTGATGAATGGAAGTATAGTGCTAAGTTTACGAATTACTTTAAAGGCACCGTTTCAAATTATGAAGATATTTATCAAATCGATTTCTTTATATATGCGGCAAAATTTTATCCCGCAGCATTTGTTGTTATGCTAATTAGCTTACTTTATATGCTCATATTAATTCTTCATATTCTATTTAAAAGAAATCATGAGGCAATTTAAATGCATACATAAAAACCCCGAACGATAAACTTTTCAGCCTTCCATTCGGGGTACTATTTGTTTTACATTCGTTTCTGATTAGTAACGAATTAAGAAATATTTCTTCTTACCGCGGCGAATGATTGTGAATTTACCTTCGATGCGGTCGTTTTCTGTTACAACATAGTCTAATGCTTGTGTACGCTCACCGTTTACGTAGATTGCACCGTTCGTTACATCTTCACGTGCTTGACGTTTAGATGGAGAGATTTTGCTTTCTACAAGTAAGTCGATTAATACTGTATCTTCTGCAGTACGTTCTACAGATGGTACGTCTTTGAATCCTTGTTCGATTTCGCTTGCAGTAAGTTCTGCTACTGAGCCACTGAATAATGCAGCTGAAATTTTAATTGCTTGCTCTAACGCTTCTTCGCCGTGAACAAGTTTTGTCATTTCAGATCCTAATGATTTTTGTGCTGCACGTTTTTCTGGTGCTTCAGTTACTTGCTTCTCAAGCTCAAGAATTTCTTCATGAGATAAGAATGTGAAGTATTTTAAGTATTTAACTACATCGCGGTCATCTGTATTGATCCAGAATTGGTAGAACTCGTAAGGAGTTGTTTTCTCTGGGTCTAACCAAATTGCGCCGCCCTCTGTTTTACCAAACTTCGTACCGTCAGATTTTGTAACTAGTGGAATTGTTAAACCGAATGCTTTCGCATCTTCTTCTGATTTACGGATTAATTCAAGACCAGCTGTAATGTTACCCCATTGATCACTACCACCGATTTGAAGACGGCAATTGTGTTGTTGGTATAAGTTTAAGAAGTCGTATGATTGTAAAATCATGTAACTAAACTCAGTAAATGAAATACCAGTTTCTAAACGAGATGCTACTGTATCTTTTGCTAACATATAGTTTAAACCGAAGTTTTTACCGATATCGCGTAAGAATGTAATTACATCTAAGTTACCAAGCCAGTCATAGTTGTTAGCCATCGTTGCTGGGTTGTCCACATTTTCAAACTCTAAGAAGTTTGAAAGTTGGTTTTTAATGCTTTCCGTGTAGTAAGCAACTGTATCTTTCGTATTTAATGTACGCTCTGCTTTTTTACCACTTGGGTCACCGATCATACCAGTACCACCACCAACAAGTGCGATTGGTTGGTGACCAGCTAATTGGAAACGACGTAACATTAATACTGGTAACATATGACCAATATGTAAGCTATCCGCTGTCGGGTCGAAACCACAGTATAATTTAACGCTTTCTTTTTCTAATAATTGCTCTAATCCCTCAGCATCTGTTTGCTGATTAATTAGCCCGCGAAATTCAAGATCTTGTAAAATACCCATATCCTACATACTCTCCTTTAAGTTCATTACTGGCGTGAAGGTTGAAAACATAAAAAAATCGCCCCTTCAAATAAGGGACGATTTTGATCATCGCGTTACCACCCTAGTTGCAGACAAAAAAGCCTACCACCTTATTTACATAACGGCTTAGCACCGTCTTTTCCCTTTTGAATATAACTCAATCGAAAAAAGATGCTCTAGGGGCGTAATTCGCGATCATCTATGTGCTGATTTTCACCGACCATCAGCTCTCTAAAACAGGGAAATGATCACTACTTCTCCCTTTCCACGCTCAATTATTCATATACTTTTCTTTATACCATCATTTATATAGGCGTGTCAAATAGAGGTAGGGTTTCTCTCCTTCCCAATCCTTTACAACGTCGCAAGGAGTATCGTAATAAGAGAAAGAACTGGCACACCAACTAATAACGATACATGAAACACAACCGATAAATCATTCCCAATCGTCGCCTCCACAGGATCTTTCGCTGGAGAAGCAAGAAATCCAAGTAATCGATCGAAGCGACTTACCGTTTTCGGAAAATCCGGTATTTCTACGTGGTCACTATCTAAATGCTGCTTTAATTTATATTCATTCTTAAAGGGATTTTCGCTCAATTTCATCCACCTCCAGCAATTGTTTCAATTTCTTTATCCCATTATGGAGTCTCGACTTCACTGTTCCAATAGGAATATTTAATACATCTGCAATCTCTTTTTGCTGCATATCATGATAATAAGAAAGAATCAGGACCGCTCTTTGCTCTTCAGGAACTTTCAAAATTGCTTCTCTTACCGTGAGCCGATCTTCGTGGGAAAATTCCTTTTCTTGAATCGGTACTAAAAACGGTAAGAGCGAACGCCACTTTTTTCTTCTATTTAATTTATTAATCATAAGACGATAACCGATTTGAAATAAATACGTTTTTATTTTTCCCTTTTCGATTTCATACATATGTTTCTTTCGTTCTAACGTCAAAAATGTATCTTGCACAAGGTCGATACTTAATTGTTCATCACGATTAAATCGATACAAAAATGTATATAGCGCTGGCTTGATTAAAACATATAGTTTTTCTCCCGCTTGCTTATCTCCATTTTGATACGCAAGCATGAGCTCCTCCTCAATCCCAATCTGCGCCATGATTTTTGATCTCCTTTATTCCTTTTAACGTTAATGAAATTCGGGAAATTAAATATACACTTGCGACAATAATCCACACTTGTGATTGATTCGTAAAAAATTGAACATATGGGTTTTGAATTGTATGGCCGGTTGAAACTAAAATGTTTAATGCTTGCACACATATGCATGCATACACTGCAAGACTGGCCGAGATAGTATCAAATACATTCCAGCGAAAATACACTTTTGTTTTTGTAAAATCAATTTTATTTCCATTTTTTCGTACAATATACTTCTTATCAAACGGAATAAGGATTGAAAACATAACAATCATCATAACTCCAGCTGTAATCATTGAAACTTTAAATCCAATCGGCATCGGTAATAACAGACCACAAGAAAATACGACTATAATTCCAATTAAAGCAAAAGTAAGAAGTAACTTATTAGACATATAAAAGCCTCCCTCATCTATTCTTTCATAAATGTATACAGACGAGGAAGGCACTACGTTCAAATATTATTTTATTTTTTTAATAATTTTTGCAGGATTCCCGCCCACTACTACATTATCCGGTACATCTTTCGTTACAACAGCTCCAGATGCAATGACTGCATTATGTCCAATTGTTACGCCCGGATTAATAATCGCTCTTCCGCCAATCCATACGTTATCGCCAATTGTTACTGGTTTTCCGTACTCTGATCCGCTTATGCGCTCCACCGGATCAAGTGGGTGCGTTGCTGTATAAATGTGAACTCCTGGAGCTAACATACAGTTTACTCCGATTGTAACTGGGCATACGTCTAAAATGGTGCAGTCAAAGTTCGCATAAAAATTTTCACCGACATGAATGTTATAGCCATAATCGCATCTAAAAGAAGATTCAATATGAATGTTATCTCCAGTCGTTCCGAATAATTCTTTTACGATTGCACTACGTTCTTCTAATTTTACTTCTGATGTTTCATTTAACTTTCTTGTTAATATACGAGCTTGCTCCCTCTCTTGTACTAAAACCGGATCAGCTGGTATGTACATTTCTCCTTGTATCATCTTTTCTTTTTCTGTTTTCATCATACTATCCCCTTTAACTTATATACATAAGTTTATGATACCATAAAAAAAGAAAGGTCTGAACGTCATTTCGTTCAGACCTTTCTCTCTTAATCTTCCATCGTCGATAAATCGCCTGTTGGTAAGTTTAATTCCCACGCTTTTAATACGCGGCGCATAATTTTACCACTTCTCGTTTTCGGTAATTTATCTCTAAATTCAATTTGTCTTGGCGCCGCATGAGCTGCTAGGCCTTTTTTCACAAATTGACGAATCTCTTCTTTTAATTCATCAGATGGTTCGTATCCCACGCGAAGCGCGATAAATGCTTTAATGATTTCCCCGCGTACTGGATCAGGAATACCAATTACACCAGCTTCTGCTACAGCAGCATGCTCGATTAATTTACTTTCTACTTCAAACGGACCAACACGCTCACCTGACGTCATAATTACATCGTCAATACGTCCTTGGAACCAGAAGTATCCATCTTCGTCCATATAAGCTGAGTCACCTGATACGTACCAATCTCCCGGCATGAAGTAAGAATCATATTTTTGTGGGTTATTCCAGATTCCACGCATCATAGCTGGCCAACCTTTACCAATCGCTAAGTTCCCCATTGTATATGGAGGCACTTCATTTCCTTCATTATCAACAATCGCTGCTTTCACACCCGGAATTGGTTTCCCCATTGAACCTGGACGGATTTCCATACAAGGATAGTTACAAATAACTTGTCCGCCTGTTTCTGTCATCCACCACGTATCATGAATACGAAGTCCAAATGCGCTCATACCCCAGCGAATTACTTCTGGATTTAATGGCTCACCAACACTTAATACGTGACGCACTTGTGATAAATCATATTTTTTAATTGCGTCTTGTCCAGCTCCCATTAACATACGGAACGCTGTCGGTGCACTATACCAAACTGTTACACCGTAATCTTGCAATGCTTCATACCATGCCTCTGGACTAAATCTCCCGCCTAAAATAACATTTGATGCTCCCACTAACCACGGTGCAAAAATACCGTAAGCTGTTCCAGTTACCCAGCCTGGGTCAGCTGTACACCAATATACATCATCTTCTTTTAAATCTAATACCCATTTCGCTGTTTGATAGTGCTGAACCATTGCGTTTTGCGCATGGAGGACGCCTTTTGGCTTACCAGTAGAACCAGATGTGTAATGTAGAATTAAACCGTCTTCACGGCCTAACCATTCGATATGTAATTCTTTTGAAGCTTGTTCAAATAAAGGATTGAACGCTACAGTTTTACCGCCTTCTTCTGCATTGTCTCCAACAAGGAAGACTGTTTTTAAAGCAGGTAAATCATTTAATGGTATGCGCTCTAACAATTCAGGAGTTGTAATTAACACCTTCGCTTCGCTATCTTCTAAACGATCGCGAACTGCGCCTTCCATAAATGCTTCAAATAATGGTCCAACAATTGCCCCTAATTTCACTGCACCAAGAAGCGCGAAATATAATTCTGGGGAACGCGGCATAAAAATAAAAACGCGATCGCCTTTCTCAACATCGCCATAGTTTTTCAGGACATTTCCTGCTTTATTAGAAAAATCCTTCATTTCCTTAAACGTATATTTCTCTTTTCGCGATCCATCTTGATAATAAAGTGCTACTTTATTCTTTCGATCTGATTTCGCATGCTTATCAATTGCCTCATACGCCATATTTACTCGTCCTGTTTCATTCCAAGTAAAATTTTTATTAACCTCTTCCCAGTTAAAATTCGCGTATGCCTCTTCATAATTCGGCAAATTATTTTCTCCTTTAATGACAGGAAGCGTTTCCACTTTCATACTTTACATCCCCCTCCTATGTATTCTATTATCTATTATAATGACATTATTTAAAATTTTCAGTATTTTTGTTGATTTTTAGACAAATTTTTAATGACAAAATTCGATTCACATCGCATATATTATAAAGTACGATATTAATAGATTCACAAACCCTCAAGGTGGTGAGCAATAAATTGATTCATAAAAAAATATATAATGCCAGAAACTTAAAAACAGCGAAAGGTACTTTAATTATTGAAGGTCCTGTCTCTACACATAATCTTGAAATGTATGAATTTCATCCAGACTTAATTGCGTTTCGTCCTGCCGAGCAGCAATATAAAGCAATTGTCGAAATTTCTAAATTGCCAGAAGCTCGTCTCATTATTGCTAGACATGACCAAACGATCGTTGGATATGTTACATACTTATATCCTGATCCGCTCGAGCGATGGTCAGAAGGAAAGATTGAAAACTTAATTGAACTGGGGGCGATTGAAGTTGTCCCAGCCTTTCGCGGTTGCTCTGTCGGAAAAAACTTATTAGAAGTTTCAATGATGGACGATCATATGGAAGATTACATTATATTAACGACTGAATATTATTGGCACTGGGATTTAAAACAAACAGGCTTAAATGTTTGGGAATACCGAAAAGTAATGGAAAAAATGATGAATGCCGGTGGTTTACAATGGATGGCTACAGACGATCCTGAAATTTGTTCACACCCCGCTAACTGTTTAATGGTTCGCATCGGTAAGCGCGTCGATACGGATTCCATTCAAGCATTCGATCGTCTACGTTTTCACAATCGTTTTATGTATTAATAAAGGGGGCAACTGGAATGATTGTAGAAGAAATTATGAATCAAAATGTAGTAACATTGCAACCAGATGACACAATCGAAACAGCAATCCGAACAATACGTACGAAAGGTATTCGGCACATTCCAATTGTCGATCAAAATAATCACGTAGTAGGCATTATTTCTGACCGGGATGTAAGAGATGCAAGTCCATCAATTCTTGATGAACAAGTTTCACTCGATATGCTACAGCAACCGCTCGAACTTATTATGAAACACCCTGTCATGACTTGCCATCCTCTTGATTTCGTTGAGGAAATTGCTACTTTATTTTTTGAAAATAAAATTGGCTGTCTCCCTGTTACAAAGGCCGGAAAGCTAGTAGGCATTATTTCCGAATCTACAGTACTGCACACATTAGTGAAATTAACAGGAGCACATCAGCCTAGTTCACAAATTGAAATTCAAGTGAAGAATGAACCTGGTATTCTCGGAAAAGTAGTTGCTATTTTTAGCAATTTACAAATTAATATTGTGAGCGTTCTCGTCTATCCAGCAAAAGACGAGAATGATAAAGTACTTGTTTTCCGCATTCAAACGATGAATCCTCTAAAAGTGATTGATGCACTTGAAGCAGAGGGCTACCGCGTATTATGGCCAAACATAATGGGGATGCAAGCATGAGCAGCGCCTTCATTTATTCGGATGATTTTCGGGGCTATTCTTTTAGCCCTGATCATCCTTTTAACCAACTACGCGTCACACTTACGTATGATTTATTACAAAAGAGTGGTTTTATCTCCCCTTCTCAAGTCATCTCGCCAAGAATGGCTACGGATGAGGAAATTGCATTCATTCATACAGAGGAGTACATAAATGCGGTAAAACTTGCTGGAGAAGGAAAGTTAGAAAAATCAATTGCGATGACATATGGGCTCGGAACAGAAGATACACCGATGTTTCCAAATATGCATGAAGCAAGTGCATTACTCGTTGGCGGTACGTTAACAGCTGTCGATGCTGTTCTTTCCGGGAAAGTAAAGCACGCCCTCAATTTAGGCGGCGGCTTACATCATGGCTTTCGTGGTAAAGCATCTGGCTTTTGCATTTATAATGATAGCTCTATCGCAATGAAATACATTCAGAAGAAATACGGTTTACGCGTTTTATATATTGATACGGATGCTCATCACGGTGACGGGGTACAATGGTCTTTTTATGACGATCCTAACGTGTGCACCATTTCATTACATGAAACTGGGCGTTATTTATTCCCTGGAACTGGCGCAGTAAATGAACGTGGACAAGGAAATGGATATAGTTATTCTTTTAACGTTCCACTCGATGCTTTTACAGAAGACGAATCATTTTTAGATTCATATCGAACTGTTGTAAAAGAAGTTGCAGAGTACTTTAAACCGGATATTATTTTAACGCAAAATGGTGCTGACGCTCATTATTACGATCCACTCACACACCTTTGCGCAACGATGAACATTTATCGTGAAATACCGAAACTCGCTCGTGAAATCGCTAATGAATATTGCAATGGTCGCTGGATTGCCGTCGGCGGCGGTGGCTACGACCACTGGCGCGTCGTCCCAAGAGCCTGGGCACTCATTTGGCTCGAAATGAACAACATCCAAAACATCTCAGGTTATCTCCCTCCAGAATGGATTGACGCTTGGAAAGGACAAGCAGAAACAGAACTTCCCCTCACATGGGAAGATCCAGACAACATGTATCAACCTATCCCTAGAAAACCAGAAATCGAAGAAAAAAACACATTAACTGTAGCGAAATCTCTCGAAATTATTCGGAATAATATGACAAAATCTTTGTACTAAGCAGAAAGGAGGCTCGCTTTTTGAACAGCCTCCTTTTATTTATTGTCGGTTTCTGTCGGTAAGTCGATATATTTTAATAATCGCTGATATATTTTGAGTTGCGGTCGATATATTTTGATAATCGCTGATATATTTCGAGTTGCGGTCGATATAATCGAAAAATCGCTGATATATTTTCAGTTACTAATGGACTGGTCCAACTTTTATAAGACAAGGGAGTGATATTATGTGGAAACAACAAATAATTAACACGAAACGTGGCACATTTGAACTCTTTACAAAAGGCAATGGCGAACCACTTTGCATTACACATCATTATTCACAGTTTAATAATACAGGTGATTATTTTGCGGATGTTTACACTTCCACACATCGTGTATTCCTTATTAATTTACGAGACGCTGGTAACTCTGTAAAAGCCCGGTCAGAAAATGAATTACGTATGATCGAAACGATTCACGACTTAGAAGCGATACGAGAATCTTTACAATTTCCCACATGGCATTTGGCTGGTCATTCAACAGGCGGTATGCTTGGACTTTTATATGCCATTACATATCCAACTTCCTTGCAATCATTAGTCATGGCCGGAGCCGCAGCAAGCAACTATACCGAAACACCATTTTGTATTTATCATCCAGAACATCCACAGTTTCATTATATGCAAGAACTCATCGAAAACTTGAAAAGCCCTCATCTTACAAATGCAGAACGAAAAGAATTATCTACTAAGAGAACTAAATTATCATTGTATAAACCTGAAAACTACAACTCTTATTTTTGTAAACCAATCCAAAAAACAATGTCCGCTAGCCGGATGAACGCTTTCTCTTATGAATATCCGTTATTTGATTTAAGAAAGTACTTACCTTCTATCCATACAAAGACGCTTATTATTTGCGGAAGACATGATGTGCAGTGCCCGATTCAATATTCTATTGAAATGCATGAGGGGATACGCAATTCTATTTTTGTGCCATTTGAGGACAGTAACCATTATTCTTTTTTAGAAGAAGTCGCCTTATTTACTTCTACTACTCAAAAATTTTATAAATCGTTACACAAAAAAAGTAGCATGCACTAAACCTGCTACTTTTTTCATATTTTACTTCCCTACAAATGTAACTTGTTCCCCAGTCGCCCAACCTCCCATCGGCACAACTATATACTTCATTCCTTGCTGCAGAGTTGCACCATTTTGTAAGTCGAAGATTCCTACTGTACCTTTTCGAGAGCTGAAGCGATATTGTGCTTCTACTTTCTTTCCATCTTCACTTTGCAACTCTACTTTTCTACCAGCAAAGAGTTCCATGCTCGGATCTTTATCTAATGTAACTTGAATAGATTTATTGTCTATTGCTTCTGCACTTTGAATGACTAATGGCGCAATAGCTGAAGCAGTAAATTTCGGATTTTTAACGGTTACCCAGTCAGACGTAATTGTGTACTCTGTTCCTGGTTTCAACGTTTGCCCTGCAGGTAAGCGGAATTTAGGCGCTTGTCTACCATCTGCTGCTTGTGTAAACGGAACATATCCAACTTCAATTTTCTCACCTGAACTTGCTGTAATCGTTAGTTTTCTATCACGAAGTGAAGAAATGATTTGATATTGTTTACCATCTTTATCTTTATTTTCTTCATCTAATTGGAATGCTTGATTACCTCTTCCTGCTTTATACGCTTCAATAATATTTGCATAATCTACCACACCATCTTCTAAAAATGATTCAATTTCAAACGTATCATTTGTCACTTGCTTCGCTTGGCGAACATTAATCTTTTCCGAACTTCCTTCAAACTTTTCTTTTTTACCACCCTTATAACTTAACGTATATTTTTCACCTGGTTTTTGCACCTTTACAGGTACGATATATGTACTCGTTGCCCCTGTTTTTAGTCTCGGTACATTCACAATTTCCAGGCCATTACTAAACACGAAGTTTTTCTTAATAGCATCTAAGTTTTCTAATTTCACTTCTTCTTCTGATAACGGTTTAGCAAACGTTAGTTGCAATGTCATCGCATTTAATGGCTCTAATTTCGTAATTTGTGCTTGTTGTTTTTTCTTCTCTTTTTTCGCCTCTTGCTTCGTTTCTTGTTTTGATTCCGCCTTCGTTTCACCTTGCGCGCACCCTGTTACAAGTACTGTAAATCCAATTACTGCTGGTACTAAAAATTTCATTTTTTTCATCTTTATACCCTCCAAATTTATGATTAATATCTTCATTGTTTCCTATGATATTTATAATAAATAGCGGGTATAAATTGCCTATAAATAAATTATTAAAAAAAGATAAAATAAAGATAATATATTTTTAATCTCATTTTTTTCAATAAAAAAACCTATCAACAATTTAACAGGTTCACTACACATTAAAGCGATAACCAGCTCCCCACACTGTTTCAATATATTGCGGATGAGCAGGATCTCTTTCAATTTTTTCACGTAACTTTCTAATATGAACAACAACCGTCGCTAAATCACCAGCTGAGTCTAATCCCCAAATACGTTCAAATAACTGTTCTTTATTTAACACTTGGTTTGGATGCATTACAAAAAATGTTAATAAATCAAATTCCTTCGTTGTAAACGCAACTTCTTTATTATTTATAAAAACTTTCCTCGCTCGCTGATCGATAGAAATCCCGTGAATGTATAATGTATCACGCTTCTTAACCATATTTCCTGATAATCTTTCATAACGAGAAATATGTGCTTTTACTCTCGCGACTAACTCACTTGGACTAAATGGTTTCGTTATATAATCATCCGCACCTAATCCGAGTCCGCGAATTTTATCTATATCTTCCTTCTTTGCTGAAACAAGTAAAATAGGAATGTCTTTTATAGCGCGTATTTGTTTACAAATTTCAAATCCGTTCATCTTCGGAAGCATAATATCTAAAATAATTAAGTCATAATCTTCCTGTAAAGCCCTTTGTAAGCCTGTTTCTCCAGAATGCTCTACATCAACTTGAAAATCATTAATTTCTAAATAATCTCGCTGTAATTCTGCAATACTTACTTCATCTTCAATTAGTAAAACTCTCTTCAATTCATTCACCACATTCCTGTACTTTTTGCAGCGAGAAGAAAATACTTGTGCTTTCTCCAAGCTTACTTTCTGCCCAAATTTCCCCACCATGTTCTTCAACAATTTGCTTCGCTATCGCTAAACCAAGTCCACTTCCACCTGTGCTAGAATTTCGTGATTGCTCTGCACGATAAAAACGCTCAAAAATATATGGAAGTGTATCAGATTCTATTCCTGATCCATTATCCTTTACCTTCACGATAACTTTGTTTTCATTACTTGATGCTGTAACGGTAATTTTTTTCTCACCTTTATCCATGTACTTCACACTATTATGAATTAAATTCGATATAACTCTCTTTATTTTTTCACGATCCGCTATTACATATAGCGGTGATACATGCTGTAATTGTAAGTATACAGATATACCTTCTTCACTTAAATCCATCTGCATCTCTTCTATTAAATCTTGCATAAACATATTTAACTCTATCGTTTCAAACTGAAATGGAACTCGGTTCAAATCGAGCTTCGAAAACAAAAAGAGTTCATCAATGAGTGTGTCCATATGTTTTGCTTTCGTATGAATGGTTGTTAAATATTTATCCATTTTTTCCGGCGTATTTGCTATCCCATCTTTTATTCCTTCCACATAGCCTATAATAGATGTAATTGGTGTTTTTAAATCGTGAGAGATGTTTGAAATAAGTTCTTTTCGATTTTCTTCATATTGCGTTTGCATCTCAATCGACCCTTTTAACTTCTTCCTCATTTCCTCAAATCCTTGGTTTAACTGTCCTATTTCATCATGCGATGTAGCTGGAATTTGAAAATCTAAATTTCCTTCTTTAATTCTCTCAGTCGCATCTTTCAATACAAAAATTGGTTTTATCACACTTCTTGAAACGAAGTAACTTAATAGTCCAATAAGTAAAATGGCTAAAAGTAAGAGCGATACGAACAAAATTGGAAATAATTTTTGTGTAAGATCTACGAACGAACTTTGCTTTTTTAGTACAAATATACTCCCTTCTTCATTCTCTGGAAAATAAAAATCAAATTTTACATATCGATAAAATGTACCATTTAGTTCCGTTGTGCCACGACTATTGATATTTGTCTTTTCAAACTTTGGAAGAGCTTCTTTTAAAGCTACGCTTTCAAATACTTTTGAAGCATATGAAATTGCTTCTCCTTTCCTTACAACTATTTTCACATCCTCCTCTTCGATCGATGACATGAACGATTCATCTAACAATTGCGATTGATTCTGTTTAGCCTCCGATTTCAATTCAAGAAAAATATTTTCTTCTTCTGCCGTCAGTGGCTTTTGAATATAAGAACTTTTGTAGAAATTTTTCACTGATTCTAAATCACCAGTTATCGAAAAAACAATTAAAAATCCCGTAACTAATATAAGCGTAATGGAAACGAGAATAACAGCGATATAAGAAAATAAAAATCTTGTTTTAATAGACATAATTAAAATCCTCACTTTCCCCCGCTATTTTTGGGCAGTAAGACTCCCACCTCAAAATTCGCCTGAAGCAAAGAAGTTAGGTGGGAGTCGGGCTGCCCGTAAACGCCCGATTGGTGAAGGCTAATAATCAGTGGGGGATGCCCCCCCATTGATTAAAGTTTCACTTTATCTATCCTTATTACTCATAAGCATAAAAATATATGTTCAAATACTCAAGCGATTTTATAGTAATTTTAGCACCAGTTTATAAAAATTTAATGTTCCTATTTTACAGTTTAAATTAGGATACCGAATTGCTTACAAAAGGAGGTTGAAATTCCATGTTCAAAAAAACATTAAGCATGATATGTTGCGTAATTTTTTTACAAGGATGCTCACAAGCACAAGAAGTTAAAAAGGAGATGACAAACATGGAGACAGCACTACTAACAGCTACTGAGAAACAAGAAACGAATACTGTTATATCATTACTCAAAAAAGGGGCTGACATAAATATAACGGACAATAAAGGACGTACTTCTCTTATGATTGCTACATACAAAAATGATATAAAAACCGCCAAAGCTCTTATCGACGCTGGTGCTGACGTAAATATCCAAGATGATATGAAAAACAATCCATTTCTATACGCCGGTGCAGAAGGTTACTTGGACATTTTAAAACTAACGATTGATGCTGGTGCGGATCCAGCACTTACGAATCGTTACGGCGGAACAGCTCTTATTCCCGCGTCAGAACATGGCTATATTGATGTTATAAAAGAACTCCTTACTCGAACAAATATCGATGTAAACCATATAAATAACCTCGGATGGACAGCTTTAATGGAAGCCATCGTACTAAGTAATGGAGATGAAGCACAGCAACAAGTCATTCGCCTTCTTATTGAACATGGTGCTGATGTAAACATTCCCGACAACGATGGTGTTACCCCATTGCAACATGCCCGTGCTCATAACTTTGAAGAGATAGAGAAAATTTTGCTAAAAGGACGTAAGTAAAAAGCTAATTTTTGCCTTCCTCTCCCGCCCTATGCTACATTTAACCCGTTACATCAATATTGATAGGGTGGGAATAAAAATGAACAAACCTCGAATTGGAATGATTGGTCTTGGAAGTATTGCACAAAAAGCCTATCTTCCAACACTTACAAAAGAAACAGATTGGAACTTTGTTGGGGCGTTTACACCTAACGCAGAGAAAAGAAAACAAATTTGCCAGCAATATCGCATTCAAGACTTTCATTCTATGGACACACTAGCTTCTGAATGTGATGCAATCTTCGTTCATAGTTCAACTGCTACACATTATGAAATCGTTTCTGAACTTTTGAAAAAAGGGATCGATGTTTATGTTGATAAGCCGCTAGCTGCTACTACTGAGCAAGCAGAAAAACTAGTTGAAATGAGTGAAAAGTATAATCGAAAGTTAATGGTAGGATTTAATCGCCGTTTCGTTCCTATGTACGTTACTGCCAAAGAGCAAGCTAATGATATTTCATGGATTCGAATTGAAAAGCACCGTACAAATAAAGTGGGGCCATATACGTATGACTTTACTATGTTAGATGATTACTTACATATTGTAGATACTGCTCGCTGGTTAGCTAACGATGACCTTAACGTCGTTCATAATATGATACAAATCAATGACAAGAACGAACTTCTTTACGGACATCATACATATACAACTTCAAATGGACTATTACTTTCTACGGCGATGCATCGCCATGCTGGTACAAATTTAGAACAAATTGAACTTGTAACAACAGGGAAAATCATTCGCGTAAAAAATATGAACACATTTGAAGTTGAGCAGGAAAATTCAGTTTCACAGATTGGTTCACCATCATGGGATACGACGTTAAAACAGCGCGGTTTTGAAGATGCTGTTCATCATTTTATCGAATGTTTACACGGAGATACAAGGCCGCTAGTAGATGGATTAGAAGGATTAAAAACGCAGCAAATGCTGCAATCTCTACTTGAAGATGTAAGCAAAAATTAAAACGGATACATTTTTCAGAATTTACTTTCATTCCCATTTCCTCTTTATTTCTCTCACAAATTTCTATAGAATATGTTGATAGGAATTATAAATTTCATATTGAATCGTGGAAAGGATGGGATTGACACATGTGGAACGAGTTTAAAAAGTTCGCTTTAAAGGGAAACGTCATTGATCTAGCTGTCGGGGTTGTAATCGGTGCTGCATTCGGTAAAATCGTTAGTTCTTTAGTAAAAGATATCATTACACCATTAATCGGTTTATTAATGGGAGGAATTAACTTCACAGGATTAAAATTTACAGTAGGCGAGGCCTCTGTTAAATATGGTAACTTTATCCAAACGATATTTGACT
Organism: Bacillus sp. RIT 809; assembly: GCF_016892495.1. NCBI lineage: Bacteria > Bacillati > Bacillota > Bacilli > Caryophanales > Bacillaceae > Bacillus > Bacillus sp. RIT 809. Next base: position 234,108 of record NZ_JAFEMR010000005.1, read on the forward strand.
TCCTAATTGTTGCATTTGCAATCTTCATTTTCGTTAAAGTCTTTAACAAAATGACTTTAAAAAGAGAAGAAGAAAAGAAAGAAGAAAAAGCAACAAAAGAAGAAGTTCTTCTTGGCGAAATTCGCGACTTACTAAAACAACAAAACTCTTCTAAAGATAGAGCATAATTGAACGGACAAAAGGCATGCCCCTCTCGGGACATGCCTTTTTTATATGCTATAACGTTTCCGAATTCATATGAATAAATGCAATAATACCTGCAACCATAAGTACCATAATGCTACCTGCAAATAGTGTAATACCGATAAACATTAAACTCGTACTTAAATCTATCGAAATACTTTCAGTAAAAATTGAAACTACATACGTGATAAGGGCGATTCCTGCAAGAATACTTCCTGGAACAAATCGCTTTAAGCCATTTTGTTTTAACGTCATATATGCAAAAATAGCAGTCATGCAAAGCGTAATTATCCAAAGAACGATCATCTCTTCTCCCCCCTCACAAGCCTTTTCTTTCTATTATACATGACATTGCCCTATAATAGTTAAATTTGCACTTGTGTGACATATAACAAGGAATAACCCCAACTGTAGCGAATATCTTATGCAGAATCCCAAATACATTACCATTATCAAAGCAACGTATTTACAATACCGGCTTCACTTATCGCGAGTATTGTTTATAAAGTAAAACATTCAGCATAAGGAGATTGATCTCATATGTACGCTGTAAAATTATTATTTGAATCTGTTCATTCAGGTGAACCTAATCCTAGTAAAATTGATGAACATTATGAAGAGAATCACGATACACTTTTTGAAGAAAGTATCATTCTCGTTAAGGCGAACACTTTAGAGGAAGCTCACGAGCTAGGTGAAAAGATAGCTCTACAGTCTGAAGATACGTACGATAATATGTACGATGTGCAAGTAACATGGCAGTTTCGAAAAGTGTTACATGTATTTGAATTAAATGATACGTCATTTGAGACAGGAACAGAATTGTACGCAAGATTTTTACATGTTAAGAAAAATGAAACTGTCGATACAGTAGTTAAACAATACTATCCTGAATACTAATAAGAGCTCACAGCTATCGCTGTGAGCTCCCTTATTCTTACTTCGTTGAATCTCTAAATTGGATACGGTGAGGTAAGATAACTGAGTGATCTTCTACTTTTTCTTTGTTCATGTATTTCGTTAGTAGACGCATTGCTACTGCACCGATATCATACATTGGTTGTACAACTGTTGAAAGTTGCGGACGAACCATTAATGCAAGACGTGTGTTGTCAAAACCAAGCACTTCGATATCAGTTGGTACGTTTAATCCCGCGTCTTGTGCTGCGTGGATTACACCTAGTGCCATTTCATCAGAAGATACGAAGATTGCTGTTGGCTTTTCATCCATGCTCCAAAGTCTTTCAAACGCTTCTATACCTGAATCATATGTGTAATCTCCATCAATTATAAGATTTTCATCATATGAAATACCTGCTTCTTCTAAAGCTTTTTTATAACCTTGTAACTTCTTCGCGCTTCCTGCTTTATCAATGAAAGGACCAGAGACGAAACCGATACGTTTATGTCCTTGCTCAATAAAATGCTTCATTGCATCGTAAGCGGCTTGTGTATAATCAATATTTACTGATGACGTTTCATTTTGCTCATCAAATGACGCTGCTAATACGATTGGTACTGGAGATTTTTTGAACTCTTCAACGTGAATATCTGTAATATCTTCACCCATGAAAACAATCCCGTCCACTTGTTTCCCAAGCATCGTATTTAATAAGTGGAACTCTTTCTCTTTGTTTTGGTCAGAGTTACTTAAAATGATGTTATATTTGTACATTGTTGCGATATCTTCAATTCCACGAGCAAGTTCTGCATAAAACGTATTTGAGATATCAGGAATAATAACACCCACTGTAGTTGTCTTCTTACTTGCTAGTCCACGTGCTACCGCATTTGGGCGGTATCCTAAAAGATCAATTGCTTCTAATACTTTCTTTCTTGTTGTAGGCTTTACATTTGGGTTACCGTTCACAACACGTGATACGGTAGCCATTGAAACGTTTGCTTCACGCGCTACATCATAGATTGTTATGTTCATCTCTTCGCACACTCCTTCTATTTATGTTATCTATTTTTATGTATCGGTTCACTTGAATGAAAAAAAGACATCAACTCTATTTGCAGATGCCAACAATCGTCCCGAGTTCTTCCTTTTACTAATGATACGATAAAAACGCAGGGTCATACAATATTTTCCCGCAAAAGTTTCGAAAAAATTCGCTTCTTTTCTCGTATTTTCGTATTTTTTATGCAAAAAAGGTCAATTTTTGTAAAAAACTATGTGACAAGGGCTACATAGACTAAGAAATCTTTTTATAATTTACTTCCGAATACTTTTAATTCTTTCATAAACTCATTGAACTGCGGAAAATTTATAAAATAAAAAAGACAGCTTAAAAACTGTCTTTTTTATTTTATAGGAAAGAAACAAACGGTTTATCGCTGTTCTTCTCTTTTATAATAACAGCCTCGATTTTATTCTCGGACTTTATCTGTAATTGAACTTTAGCATCTTTAGGAAATTGTTCTAACATACTTTGAGCAGCAATTTGAGAGAGTGCCATTAATTCTGACTTACCATTATATTTAACGACAAGATCCATCTTTAATTTATCCATCTTATTTTGCTTATAAGAAATCTTAGCATTAACAGGGATATAATCTCCTGGAGAGAATTTCTTTATTGCTTCCGAAAAATCATCTAACTTTTTCTTATCTTCTCCGTGTGCTCCCTCAAATTCTTGAGAAGGATACGAATACGATTTTTCATCAATAGTATTCCAATTTCCAAGGTTAGTCTCGTTCTTTTGAACAGTAGCGCTGGCAATATAAGTACCATTCTTTAAAGAACTTGTACTTTCTTGCTTGAATATAGCAAACGTAATTGGTGATTTGTTATATTTATCATTTTTATTAATAGCTTCTACAAGCCCCTTAGCAACTTCAGTACCTTTAGAAATAGCTTCCTCATTAGATACACTTGAAGACATAGATAAACCAATAACAACACCAGATAAGCTTAATTCATTTGAATTCTGTTTGCCGAAGTAGTCCTGTTCTATAATATTAGTCAAAACTGGTACTGCTTGTTTCGTAACTAATTCATCAATTGTTTTCTCTGGAATATATTGATTTAATTGTAATACGTAATTTTCTGTATCGAATTGTTTTGAAGCAATATCCATTAAACCATTTTCATATTCTGCTAAATCTAGTTTAGAATTAGTCTTAACATTAACTGTATTAATTACCTTTTGTTCTTTTAAAGGAATAACAGTTCTATAGTAATCCTTAGAAACAGCAGTTCTTGGAATCATACTTTTTTCTTTCGTATCTTTCTGTACAACTTCATCTTTCTTCTCAATAGTATTATTGCTGCAAGCCCCCAGTAATAAACTTAAGCTTGCGATGCATAACGCCATTTTCTTCATTGCTTAAAACCCACTTTCAAAAGTCAATTTACTTAGTTTTAATGTATCTCTAGTGTACCAGTGAACTACCCACCACTTAGTATCTCTTACGAGTTTACCCC